>NZ_JBIWMX010000026.1:0-138020 GCF_044766925.1 Nocardia sp. NPDC101769
GCACCCTCGATGTCGGCTTGCATGCTCGGAGGGTACTTCCTAGCACCTGAGGGTCTTCGGGCACATCCTCCCGAGATGTACACGGGTTCACCCGGCCTGGCGGGAGGATCGCGAACAAGCTGTAATCGGCATTACAGGGCGTCCGCCGACTGTGTTCAGCAAGGCGGGACACGATCATTGGTGACGTCGGGCTTTCCAGCACAGCCAGTGGGGCTGCGTACCCACTGCGTACCGAGACGGAAGAATCCGGTACCGAAGTACCGGATGATCCCAAGAATCCGCAGGTAGACGGGGTTAGTTGAGACCCGCGTACGAGTGCAGACCACTCACCACGATGTTGATGATGAAGAGGTTGAAGAGCATGGCCACGAACCCGGCGATGTTGATCCAGGCGGCCTTGGTGTCGCGCCAGCCGGAGGTGGCACGGGCGTGCAGGTAGGCGGCGTAGAGCACCCAGGCGATGAAGGAGCAGGTCTCCTTGGGGTCCCAGCCCCAGAAGCGACCCCAGGCGGCCTCGGCCCAGATCGCGCCGAGGATGACGCCGGCGCCGAAGATCGGGAAGCCGATGATGGTGGTGCGGTAGGCGAGCCGGTCCAGCAGCTGGGCGTCGGGGAGGCGGCGGGCCAGCTGGCCGAAGATATTGTCGGACTCCGCGCCCGCGGGCTGCCAGAGGCGGAAGAGGAACAGCAGACTCGCGACACCGGAGACCAGGAAGACGCCCGAACCGATGGACACCACGGTGACGTGCACCGGCAGCCAGTAGGACTTGAGGGCCGGGACCACGGGGGCCGCGTCCACGTGCAGCTTGGTGCCCGCCAGGAACAGCAGGATCAGCACCGGCACCAGCAGGAACGACCACATGCCGCGATAGCGCTGGTCGCGCAGCAGGATCAGGCCGAGCAGCACGGCCGCGCCGGTGGCCATCGAGATGAACTCGAACATATTGCCCAGCGGGAAGCGGTGGGTCGCGAAGCCGCGCAACACGATCGAGACCAGGTGCACACCGAAGCCCACGAACAGCACCGCGAAGGCCATATTGCCCAGGCGCTCCGAGAAGGGCCGCTCGGCCCCGCGCGGCTGCACCTTGCCGGGAACGTTGGCGGGCGGCTCGTCGACGATGCCGGAACCGCCTCCGGCGGTGACCAACTGGCGGGCGGCGGCCGTCGGCACCGTGCGGGTGAGGGCGAACTGCCAGACCAGCATGATCCAGACCAGCGCGTAGATCACGATGGCCGACTTGAACGCGAGATCGCTGTAGGAGGCGATGTTCTCGTCGATCGGCATTACTTCTCTCCCGTCAGCAGCCGCTCACGCAGGCGGTCGAACTCGCCGCCCCACCCGGCCTGGTCGGTGCGGGCCAATCCGCCCATTTCTACTACGGTACGTCGTACCCCGTCGGTTTCGGTATCCGGGTACACCCGCAACCAGATGCGACGGCGCTTCACCAGCAGCGACACCAGCAGGCCCGCCATCATGGTCAGCGCCGACACCAGCACCCACTGCTGCGCCGGATCATGCGAAACCTGCAGGTTCACAAACTCTTCCGCGCCGTCGAAGGTGACCTTGGTGCCGTCGGACAGGGTCGCGGACTCACCCGGCTTCAAGTTCACCCGCTGTTCCTTCACCAGGCGGCCCTGCTTGATCATCTCCGGGTCCAGCGCGAACAGCGACTGCGCGCGGCCGGTATCCAGGCCGGTATCGCCCTGGTAGATGTCGATCGCCACCGCGGGATCCTTCATGGCCGGATACATGGAGGTCAGCAGCTGCCCGTGCATGAGGGCGGTCGGCGCGAACAAGCCCTGGATCGCGACCTGATGCTTGCGGCGCTCCTCCTCGTTCGGGTACATGCCGCCCGGCGGATCGATACGCAGCACGCCCGAGGACAGGAAGGTGGTGGCGTCGTCCGGCTTCCACTGGATGGCCTCGGTACGGGTCTGGCCGTTCGGGAAGGTCACCGTGAACTTGGGCGCGAAACCGTGGCCCTGCAGGTAGACCCGGTCACCGGCGACCCGCAGCGGATGGTTCACCTGGATGGTGGTGTCCCGCCAGGTGTCGGAGTTCAGATCCTTACCGGTCTGGTACTGGATGTTCGAGGTGAACATGGACGCCTGGCCGTTCTGCAGGTAATCGGCCTGGAAGTCCTTGACCCGCACACACATCGGCGTCAGGCCGGTGCCGTCGTTCACATTGCCCGCACGGAACGAGTCGAACACCGCAGGCGACGTCGTGCAGAAACCCGGGCCGTCATTGGCGAGCACGACCACATTGCCCTCGTAGCCGAACAGCTTGCCGACCGCGATCGCCGCCAGCAGGCCCACCAGCGCCAGGTGGAAGACCAGGTTGCCGAGCTCGCGGGTGTAACCCTTCTCCGCCGAAAGGGTCAGTTCCCCTTCGCGATCGCCCGGCTGCACGACCGTGCGCCAGCCACGCATCTGACCGCGAGCCCGCTCGATCACCTGCTCCGGGGTGGCCGCGTCGGTCCCCGACCAGTGATGCGGCAGGCGAGAAAGGTTGCGCGGCGCCTTGACCGGCGGCGTGCGCAGCGCGCGGTAGTGGTCCACACAGCGCGGCAGGATGCAACCCACCAGCGAAATGAACAGCAGCACATACACGGCCGTGAACCAGAAGCTGGAGAACACATCGAACAGCTGCAGCCGGTCCATCCACGGGCCCAGGGTCGGCCGGTTGCGGATGTAGTCGTCGACCTTGCCCGCGTTCAGACTGCGCTGCGGCAGCAGCGCGCCCGGGATGGCGGCCAGGGCCAGCAGGAACAGCAGCATCAGCGCGGTGCGCATGCTGGTCAGTCCGCGCCAGGTATTGCGCAGGACGCCGAGTACGCGCCGCGGCGGTGACTGACGCGGCGGACGGACGGGGGTGCTGGGGGTTTCGATGGTGGCAGTCATGTCAGATCGGCAGAGTCACATTCGAGACGAAGGCGTCGCGGACCCAGGAGACGAACTGGTCCCACGCCCCGGTCACCAGGGCGATGCCGACGGCCACCAACAGCAGACCGCCCAGCACCTGAATGGTGCGGGAATTACGGCGCAACCAGCCGACGCCGCGCAGCGCGGTCGCCGAGCCGAAGGCCAGGATCACGAAGGGCAGGCCCAGGCCCAGGCAGTAGGCCACGATGAGGGCCACGCCGCGGACCGCGGTGGTGCCCTCGGTGCCCGCCGACACCGCCATCACGCCCGACAGCGTCGGACCCAGGCATGGTGTCCAGCCGAGCGCGAAGACCGCGCCCAGCAGCGGAGCCCCGATGAGGCCGCTGAGCCGGCGCGGCTGCATGCGGGTGTCGCGCTGCAGCGCCGGGATGAGACCGATGAACGCCAGGCCCATCACGATGGTCACCACGCCGCCGATGCGCTGCAGCAGATCACGATTGACGTTCAGCACCTGGATCGCGCCGAAAACGGTCGCCGAGGCGAGCACGAACACCACGGTGAAGCCCGCCACGAACAGGCCCGCCGCGCCCGCCACCCGCAGGCGCGCGGAATTGCGGCCCGCCACGGCGGTTCTGGTGGTCCTGGCCGATTCCACCGTCACCGGCGGGGCCTCCGCGCCCACCACACCGGCCAGGTACGACAGGTAGCCGGGCACCAGCGGCACCACGCACGGCGAGGCGAACGACACCAGACCGGCCAGCATGCACGCGCCCAGCGCCAGCAGCAGCGGTCCGGTGGCGGCGGTCTGCTGGAACGAATCCCCCACGCTCGCCAGGTAGGTCACGTGGTTCACGCCTGCTCCTGCACGAGCTTGTCCACCACCGGCTGCAGGTCCTCGGCCAGCAGGGCGCGCAGGAACACCGCCGCCACCCGGTGCTGCTTGTCCAGCACGATGGTGGTGGGAATGACGCTGGTGGGGAACTTGCCGCCGAGCGCGAGCAGGCTGCGCATGGACGGGTCGTAGATAGAGGGGTAACCGACCTTGTTGTCGGTCACGAAGTCCTGGGCCTTGTCCTTCTGGTTGTCGCGGACATTGATGCCCAGGAACGCGACGCCCTTGTCCTTGCTCGCCTCGTAAACCTGTTCCAGCGCGGGCGCTTCCGCGCGGCACGGGCCACACCACTGGCCCCAGATATTGACGACCACGACCTTGCCGGGGAAATCGTCCACCGACGTGGTCTTGCCGTCGTGCAGCAGATCCGGGCCGGACAGCTTGCCGATGGTGCCGCGCGAGGACGGCGGATCGTAGAAGATCTCGGTCTTGCCGCCCGGGGAGACGAAGTCGAAGGTGCCGCCCTGGGCCACCGCGTCCTTGCCCGCCGTCGAACACCCGGCGAGCACGGCCACCACACTCACACCGGCCAGCAACGCCGCGACCCGGCGCAGCGGGCGGCGGGCGGGCCGGGACGCGATGGCGCGGCTCATGCTGCGCTCTTTCGACATGAGCCGGGGCCCTGCGTGGTTACGCAGGCTGCCGCCTCCGGGCCTGACCCGCTCATGCCCCGGTCACCTTGGGGTCCGAGGCGCCCGCCGGCTCCGAGTAGACGATGTCGATCAAGGTATCGCCCTGGTAGACAAGCGAAGTCAGCGAGGCGAGCGAGCACTGGCGGTGCCGCGGGTCGTGCCACAGCCGCTGCCCCTGCAGGAAGCGACGCAGCGTCCAGACCGGCAGCTGATGCGAGACCAGCACGGCCTCTCGGCCGGCGGCCTCCACCCGCGCCTTGTTCACCGCGGCCAGCATGCGGTGCGCGATCTGCAGGTACGGCTCACCCCAGGACGGCGTGAACGGATCACGCAGCTTCCACCAGTGCCGTGGCTTGCGCAGCGCGCCGTCCCCCGCCGAGACCCGCAGGCCCTCGAAGGTATTGCCGGCCTCGATCAGATTGTCGTCGGTCCGGATCATCAGACCGTGGCCCGTCGCAATGGGATCCGCGGTCTCCTGCGCCCGCTGCAGCGGCGACGCCACCACCAGCGCGATGTCATGATCCGCCAGCGACCGCGCCACGGCCTGCGCCTGCGCCCGCCCTGTCACCGACAACTGGAACCCGGGCAACCGGCCGTACAGGATGCCCTTGGGATTGTGGACCTCGCCGTGCCGCATGACATGCACGATCGTCTCGAGATCGCTCGCCACATCACCCGGCAGGATCAACCCGCCCGTGGTGCCGGAGGCTACGCCGGCCCCGGCGGCAGCCGCCGCATTGGAATCGCCCGCGGCCGCGACAGCGAATTCCGGGCCTGATTCACCGGATTCACCCGAATCGGGATCGATCTCGACCACGATTTCGGACGAGAACGACGCAACCGGCGCAGCGGATTCACCCGCACCGAAGTCATCCGGATCCGTTTCGGACCCGGCGGCGGGGGCGAACTCCTCAGCCGCGGACACCGCAGCCTCGAACACCGGCGTGGCGTCATCGGACGCGCTTTCGGCAGTGCGCTCGTCCTCAGCCGAATCGGGCGTGCCCGATTCAGCCGGTTCAGCAGCGCTGGTGCCGATCTCATCGGCCACTGGGCGGGAATTGTCGGATTCCGTTGGGGCGGAAGCGGGTTCGGCCGGGGAGACGGCGATGTGTTCGCCGGTTTGGGCCAGTTCCTCTTCGGCCTGACGGATGGAGTCCAGGAGGCGGGTGGCCTCGGCGGCGGAGAGGGGAGCCTCGTGCTGGGCAGGTGCGGGTAGGCCGGAGTCGGGGTGGGCGGAGCTCACGCGGCGGATCCTTCGGGGGTGGCGGCCGCCGCGGCGCGCGCGGCGGCGGGGAGGGCGGCGGCGATGCGGTCGAACGCGTCCTCGTCGAGGGCGGCCGAGACGAACCAGGCTTCGAAGGCGCTCGGCGGCGCGTACACACCGGCATCCAGCAGCGCGTGGAAGAAGGCTGGGAAACGCCAGGTTTCGCTCGCCTTGGCGGCGGCGTAGTCGGTGACCGGGTTCTCGGCGAAGAACACGCTCACCATATTGCCCGCGAATTGCACCCGGTGCGGGACGCTCTCGGCGGTCAGCGCCTCGGTCATGAGCGCGCCCAACCGCTCGGCGTTCTTGTTCAGCGTCGCGTACACCTGCTCGTCGGCCGCGCGCAGCGTGGCCAGGCCCGCGGCCACCGCGACCGGGTTACCCGAGAGGGTGCCCGCCTGATAGACCGGACCCAGCGGCGCCAGGTGATTCATGATGTCGGCGCGCCCGCCGAACGCCGCGGCCGGCAGGCCACCGCTCATCACCTTGCCGAAGGTGTAGAGGTCACCGGCCACGCCGTCGATGCCGAACCAGCCCGAGTGGCTCACTCTGAACCCGGTCATGACCTCGTCCATGATGAGCAGCGCGCCGTGCTCGGTGGTGAGCCGGCGCAGCCCTTCGTTGAATCCGGCCACCGGCGCGACCGCGCCCATATTGCCGGCCGCGGCCTCGGTGATGACGCACGCGATCTCGCCCGGGTAGGCGGCGAACGCGGCGGCCACCGCGCCGAGATCGTTGTAGGGCAGCACGAGGGTGTCGGCCGCCTGCGCACCGGTGACGCCCGGCGAGGTCGGCAGGCCCAGCGTGGCCACGCCCGATCCGGCGTCGGCCAGCAGCGCGTCCACGTGCCCGTGGTAGCAGCCGCTGAACTTGATGATCTTGCCGCGCCCGGTGAAACCGCGTGCCAGCCGGACCGCGCTCATGGTGGCCTCGGTGCCGGAGTTGACCAGCCGCACCCGATCCACCGGAGCGACCCGGCCCGCGATGGCCTCGGCGAGCTCGATTTCCGCCTCGGTCGGCGCGCCGAAGGACAGCCCGCCCGTGGCCGCCCGCTGCACCGCCTCGACCACCGCCGGGTGCGCGTGCCCGAGAATCATCGGGCCCCACGAACACACCAGGTCCACGTAGTCGTTGCCGTCGGCGTCGGTCAGCGTGCAACCGCGCGCGGAGGCGATGAACCGCGGCGTGCCGCCCACGGAGTTGAACGCACGCACGGGCGAATTCACGCCACCCGGGATGACCGCCGCGGCGCGTTCGAAAAGTTGGGCTGAGACCGGGACCGACACCTGGCTCACACGCGGAGAAGAACTCACGGCACCCAGTCTCTCAGCCGCCCCTGCCCCCGTCGACGACAGGGTGTAGTCGAGTGGCCCTTCCCACAGCCAACCCGCCATCCTCGCACCCCGATACGAACACCGCATCCCGAAGGCGGACCGGCCGCACACCCCGGCTACCCGAGCCCACAATGCCGATACCGCCTCCGCCGAACTCCCCGTGGCATCGGCCGAACCATTGGGCGGTCCGACCGCGACGATGGTGAATGGCCTGGACCCTGGGACGGCGGGGCAACACGCCGGAGTCCAGTTTCGGACAACGTTATTCGCTACACGATTGCTGATGCGTAATGTCTCGACGCAGGAGACGGCTTGGGAGAGAGGTCGGGACGTATGCGCGTCGTTCGAATCGGGGTTGGGATCGTCGCGGTGGCCGCCGGGCTCGCCGCCGGGGCAGGAATAGCGGCAGCGGCGGAGCCGGTGGTGCAGATCGATCAGGGGCGGGTGGGGGTGACGCTGTCCCATAGCGAAACCGCCGCACTGTCAGATGGTCCCGCGCCCGCAGTGATCAGCATGTTCGTGCCGCTGAACCGGATGGGGGCGGGCCTGCGGCCCGACACCGCCATCTACAAGGACGACAAGGGCGGCGTACACGCCTCACTCCGGCAGGTGATCGCGGAGGCCGCCGATCACCCCGATGGCAGCGTCGCGATCTTCCTCGATCTGCCGGGCAGCCGGGGCGGACGGGTGCTGGATATTTACCAGAACTGGGGCTAAGGCTTTCACGTAAGCGGCAGCCAGCCCTCGCGTAAGAGGGGCTGACACCTTTGTCCGCAGCGGGACGGCGGCGCGATCTTCGGTCGCGCCGCCGCGACCCGTTACGGGAGCGGAATCCCCACGCAGAACGCCGCCCATCCGGTGGACATCAGGCAATTCAGCTGGGGCGGTAGTAGGTCTTGCCGGGATGCGACCGGGTGTGGTCGGTAATCCGGGACGGCATCGACCGGAGCGGCGGTGGCCGGAGCCAGCGCCGCAATGCCGACGGCCCCCGTGGCCAGCACCGCGGTGGCGATGCGCTTCACGAGATCTGTGCGCTTCACGAGATCTGTGCGCTTCATGAGCATGATTCTCCGCGCCCTCCCGGACGCCTCCAAGGCGAAGCCGGACTTCGCACCCCGCCGCACAGCGTGTCGCGAAAAGCTCAGCGCGCGAGCCGAACCGCTCGCGCCACCACGTCGATCAGCGCCAGCCCCGACATGATGGCCAGCACCGCGCACCCCGCCAGCCAGGGCCCGATGTACCGCGTCGCGGTGAACGCGGGCACCTCACCCTGCGGCTTGAAGACAGTGGTCCGAATCCCGTTGTGCCAGCACCACACCGCCGCCACCACCAGCACCGGCACCAGCACGAATTCGGCGAATACGGTCAGCCATCGCATCACAGCGCTTCCTTCCGCTCGTCGTCCGACCCGCGCTCGTCATCGGTACCAGGCTCGCCATCGGTACCGCGAACCCGCTCCAGCGCGGCCGTCAGCTCGGCACGCAGCGTGACGTGATCCCGCGCCCACGCCTGCACCAGCCGCCCGTCGGTCAGCTTCAGCCCGATTCCCTTGCGCCGCCGCGGCACTCCGGTCAGCTCGCCCAGCGCCCGCGCCGACTGCCAGTCCTCATACTCCCAGGACTCCTCGTCATCCTCCGGCAGCACCTCGGCGATGTGGCGCAGCGGCACCACCTCCGTGCCCTCGCGCAGCTGCTCGGGTGTCAGCTCGACACTGATGTGCCGCTTGCCCGCCACCACCTGCAACCACACGAATCCGGCCAGCAGCACCGCGCAGAAGACCAGCCCGAACCAGTGGATGGCGCCGCCCCGGATCAGCTCGATGACCAGGATGATCGCGCACAGCGCGGGTCCGTAGGCGATGGTCCGCCAGCGCGCACCGGGCTCGGAGAACAGCACGGCCCCGGGGGTGTTGATGGCCTTACTCATAGGTCGAGCGTAAAGATCGTGGATTCGCTCAGCGGGCCAGGCCCGGAATCAGCAGCACGGCGAGGGTGAGCAGCCCGAACAGAAACAGCAGACTCAGCACCAGCACATCGCGCCGCAGGCTGTGCGGCTGCTGGATCACCACTCGCATCGTTGCCTCCGCCTTCCCGGAGCCGAATGCGCCATATCACAACGTATGGCGACCGGCACCCGGTTCCCGAATTCTCTGTGACTGCCCTCACCATACCTGCTAGTACGCTTGTCACAAACTCGGGCGTACCTACTGCGGCCCGGGACGGAAGAAGGCCTCGGATTCGCCTCGGTAGCAAAGGAATACGGCCCCGCCCGCCAGCACCGCCGCCACGATTCCGGCCCCGCCGGCGACCAGCGCGGCCGTACCCTCCTTGACCCCGATGCCGAACAGCGTGCCCGCCGCGCCGAGCACCAGGAAGACGCCGAAACCGGTGAGAAGCGCTCGCGCCCAGGCCTTTCCGCGTCCCAGCTGGTACACCACGGCCACTCCGGCGCCGGTGAGCACCAGCCAGAACACGCCGACCAGGATGAACACGATCGCCATCCAGGCCTGCACCTGTGCCAGCGTCACGGCCGGCTGCTGCTCCTTGACCTGGTCGAACATCTGCTGCGCCAGATCCTGCCGCTGCCCGAACTGCGCCACCAGCGAGGCGATCAACTGCACCAGCCCGACACCGAGTGTGGTGTACCAGAGTTGGCAGGCGGTGCGCACGTCCTCGGGAGCCGGGCGCGAAATACCCGGCGGGACCATCGGATTCACGATCGGAGCTACTCGGTCGCGCTCACGACAGCCAGTGCGCGGCCTCGGTGGCCCAGTAGGTCAGCACCATGTCCGCGCCCGCGCGCCGGATGCTGAGCAGCGACTCCAGCACCGCGCCCTTGCGATCGATCCAGCCGCGCTGGGCGGCCGCGGTGATCATGGCGTACTCACCGGAGATCTGATAGGCCGCTACCGGCACCGTGGAGCGGTCGGCGACCTCGCGCAGAATGTCCAGGTACGACATGGCGGGCTTCACCATGACGATGTCCGCGCCCTCGAGCAGATCCAGCTCCAGTTCACGAATTGCCTCGCGGCGGTTGGCCGCATCCTGCTGGTAGGTGCGCCGATCCCCCTGCAGCGAGGAGCCGACTGCCTCCCGGAAGGGACCGTAGAACGCCGAGGCGTACTTGGCCGCGTAGGCGAGGATGCCGGTGTCGGAGTACCCGGCGGCGTCCAGGCCCGTGCGGATCGCGGCCACCTGGCCATCCATCATGCCGCTGGTGCCGAGCAGGTCCGCGCCGGTTTCGGCCTGCGCCAACGCCATTTCGACGTAGCGGGTCAGCGTGGCGTCGTTGTCGACCGCACCGCTGTCGTCGAGCACACCGCAGTGGCCGTGGTCGGTGAACTCGTCGAGGCAGGTGTCGGCCATGACCACGGTCGATCCGCCGACCTCGTGCACCAGCGCGCGCAGGCCGCGGTTCAGGATCCCGTTCGGATCGCTGGCGGCACTCCCCTGCGCGTCCTTGTCCTCGGGCTTGGGCACACCGAACAGCATGAGCCCGCCCACGCCCGCGGCCACCGCCTCCACGGCCGCCTTCCGCAGCGAATCCATCGAGTGCTGGAAAACGCCTGGCATGGAGGAGATCTCGTGTGGTTCGCCGATACCGTCGGCGACGAACATGGGCAGAATCAGATGCCGCGGCTCCAGGCTGGTCTCGGCGACGAGCCGACGCATGGCGGGAGTGCGGCGCAACCGCCGAGGGCGGTCCATTCCGGTCATGTTCGCATGATATGCCCGCCCCGCGACCCGGGTGCGCGCGCCTCCGCGGGCGGGCCGGGCCGCGCCGCCACGGTCGCTGGGCCGCATCGCCAAAGTCATTGTGAGCAGCCGATTTTTGTCGGTGGGGGCGAGTAGAATCGAAGATGTGTTCGAAGGAGTCGCGCCGCCGATGCGGGGTGCGGATCCGGATCGCGACGGGAGGAATGGTCGTGCTCGCAGCTGTTACCAGCATGTCCGACAAGGTGAACAGGGCCGGCGGAGTGCCGAAGAAGGGGGACGTGATCGATCACGCGTGGCGGCCGCTGTCCAAACAGCCGCTGCCCGCGGGGCGGCCGCGGTCGTGGTACATCTCGCACAATCGCAGGTTGAAGGCCATGCGGCTGGCGATCGCGCTACTGGATTCCGGTGCCTTCAGCCCGGATCAGGCGACCAATGAAAAGATCCGCGGCACAGCCGAAGTCATCGGCGTGCACTGGCCCTCGGATGCCACCTGCCGCATGGTCCGCCGCCTCATGGCGGCTCAACGCTGACGTCTAGTTACAGGTCGCCGGGGTCGTCTCGTTGGAGCCGCTGTAGACCCCACCGAGCAGCTTGCACAGCAACGGTGCCAGCAGTGCGCCCGAGCCGGAGGAGGGCACCACGATGGACGGGCTGGCGACCGGCGTGGATTCCGCCGGCGCGGCCAGAGCCGGGCTCGCACCGCCGACCAGCATCCCGGCCGAAAACAGGGTCGCGACAGCGTATTTCACGAAGACCCGGTTCATCTGCATCCAATCTCTACCGCTGCGATTCCGCAGCGGTAAGGACGGTAATGCGACCCGTCGCCGGGAGAACGACACCACTTCCGGCGACACCGAGATCGGCGACACCACTTTCGGGGGCACGAAAACACCACAGGCCCCGCATCATTGGATGCGGGGCCTGTGGCCCGACTACCGTGCCACAGGCTCAGCGGCTGCGGCGGCTCTTCTTGCGCGGCGGGGGCAGCAGGCCCTCGGCGCGCAGGTGTGCGGCGTGCTCGGCGAGAGCCTCGACGAGCGGGCCGACCTGGGCGATCTCGGGCTGCACGTCCACGCGCAGGCCGAATTCGATTGCGGTCTCGGCCGTCTTGGGGCCGATGCAGGCCACGATGGTGCGGGCGTGCGGCTTGCCGGCGATGCCGACCAGGTTCCGGACGGTGGAGGACGAGGTGAACAGCACGGCGTCGAAACCGCCGGTCTTGATCATCTCGCGGGTCTCCGCGGGCGGCGGCGACGCACGCACGGTGCGGTAGGCGGTGACGTCGTCGATCTCCCAGCCGCGGTCGCGCAGACCCTCGGCGAGGGTCTCGGTGGCGATGTCCGCGCGCGGCAGCAGCACCCGGTTGACCGGGTCGAAAACGTCGTCGTAGGGCGGGAAGTCGGCCAGCAGGCCCTCGGAGGACTGCTCACCGCTGGGCACCAGCTCCGGGTTGATGCCGAAGGAGCGCACCTTCTCCGCGGTGGCCTCACCGACGCAGGCGATCTTCACACCACTGAAAGCGCGGGCGTCCAGGCCGAATTCGCCGAACTTCTCCCACACCGCGCGCACCGCGTTGGTGGAGGTGAACACCACCCACTGGTAGCGGCCGTCGACCAGGCCCTTGACCGCGCGCTCCATCTGCGCGGGGCTGCGCGGCGGCTCGACCGCGATGGTCGGCACCTCCATCGGGATGGCCCCGTGCATGACGAGCTTCTCGCTCATCTCACCGGCCTGCTCCTTGGTGCGCGGCACCAGCACGGTCCAGCCGTACAGGGCCCGCGACTCCCACCAGGAGGTCTTGGCGCGCTTCTCCACCTCCTTGCCGACCGTGACCACCAGCGGGCCTACCAGTTCGGAGGCGGCATTGTTCAGCGTCGCCAGCGTGGCGTCGATGGTGCGCTGCTGCCGGGTGGTGCCGCGCACGGTCACCGCGACCGGGGTCTGCGGCGCCATGCCGTGCTCCACCAGCGCCGACGCGGTCTCGGCCAGATGCCCGGAGGTGGCGTGCAGCACCAGCGGGCCCGGCGCGGCCGCCACGGCCGCCCAGTCCACCTCGCCGCGCACATCCACCTCGGTGTGGCTGGAACCGATTTCGATACCCGCGTAGGCGGGGACGGTGGTACCGGCCGAAAGACCCGGCAGCACCTCGAAGTTCAGGTGCGAGCGGGTGACGGCGTTGATCTCCTGGATGACCGAATCGGTGGTCATCGGGTCGCCGGAGACCAGGCGCACCACGTCGGAACCATTGCGCGCCTCGGCGATCAGCGTCTTGGCCACCTCGGCGGCGTCACCGAGCGCGGGACGCACGTCGACGGGACGGGTCCCGTCGGGGTTCTCCTCGACCGCGGTGCCGATCAGGGCGAGCACGCCCTTGTCGACATCGGGATCGGTGAACGCCAGCGTCGCCCGGCCGAGCACCTCGCGGGCCCGCACGGTGAGCAGCGCCGGGTCACCAGGCCCGGACCCCACGAAAAGGATCCGACCGGGATTCTTCTTCGTCACTCGGCTCACGGCTGCACCTCGCTAGCGCTCGGCGCAACCGTGCCCGAAGGCGCTGTGCTGATGATTCGCTCGCTGCGCTCGCTCATGGGTTGGTTCTCCATTGGGCTGGGATTGCTGCTGTCGGTGAGCTCAGCGGATTCCTCTGTGACGCTGAGCAGGTCGCGCGCCCCCAGCTCCAAGAGCTCGCGCGCCAGTGCGCGACCCAGGTCCGCGGCATCCGCGACCGAGCCGACCACTGAAGCCCGGATCACATCCGAGCCGTCGATCGCCGCCGCGCAGGCGCGCAGCGACAACTCCTCCACCACCCGGCCGTCGTCGTCGAGCGATTCGACGACCTCCGCCAGCGCACCGATCGGTGCGGTACAGCCGGCCTCCAGTTCGGCCAGCAATGCCCGCTCCGCGGTGATCGAGGCACGGGTGCCGGGATCGTCGAGAGCGGACAGGATGGTCACGAGTTCGGTATCGGCGCTGCGGCATTCGACCGCCAGCGCGCCCTGCGCCGGGGCCGGCAGCATCTGCACCGGTTCGAGCGATTCGGTGACGGCATCGAGGCGATCGATGCGGGCCAGCCCGGCCCGCGCCACCACGACGGCATCCAATTCACCGGAAGTAACTTTGGAGATGCGGGTGTCGAGATTGCCGCGCAGCGGCACGATCTCGATGCCGAGGCCCAGCGCCTTCAACTGCGCGGACCGACGCGGCGCGGAGGTACCGACCTTCGCGCCCGCGGGCAGCTCACCGAGCACCAGACCGTCACGCGCCACCAGCGCGTCGCGCGGATCCTGGCGGGCCGGGATGGCCGCGATGTCGAAGCGCGGATCCTGCGCGGTCGGCAGGTCCTTGTAGGAGTGCACCGCGATATCGACTGTGCCCGCGGCCAATTCCTCGCGCAGCGCGGCGGTGAAGACGCCCACCCCGATCTTCTGCACCGGATCGGTGGCGTTCTGATCACCGGCGGTCTTCACGATGACCAGCTCGGCCTGCTGGCCGTTGGCGATCAGGGCGTCACGCACATGCCCGGCCTGGGTGAGGGCCAGCAAACTGCCGCGGGTACCGATGCGCCAGGGCGCCTCGGCGGTTCCGCGGCCAACAATCCGCTCCGCGGAGGGGACGGTTGTTTCGTTCTCGTGCACCATTGCTCCGGTCATGCGGTGTGCCCCTGTTCGTCGCCCGGGTGAGCGGCGGTGAAATCGTCGGCCAGTTCGCCCTGCAGGGCGGAGATCTCCATCGGCGCGGCAACCGCTTGTGCCGCACCGGGTTTCAGTTCGAAAAGCTCGCGCAGCGCCTCGGCATAGCTGTCGCCGCCGGGCGTGGACGCCAGCTGTTTGACCCGCACCGTCGGTGCGTGCAGCAGCTTGTCGACCACCCGTCGCACGGTACGGGCCACTTCGTCGCGTTCGGTGGATTCGAGTCCCGGTAGTCGGGAATCCAGCCGGAGCAGTTCGGCCTCGACCACGTCGGCGGCCATCTGGCGCAGCGCGGCCACGGTCGGGGTGACCTCGGCCATGCGCTGTCCGGCAAGGTATTTCGCGAGCTCGTCGGCGACGATGGTGCGCGCGGCGGCGGTGTCGTCGGCGGCCGCGCCGGCCGACGGATCGCGCTGCAGCGTCTCCATGTCGATGACGGTCACACCCGGCAGCCCGGCCACCGCGTGGTCCACATCGCGGGGCAGGCCCAGATCACAGATGACCAGCTCGTCCGAGCCGGTCTTGGCGGCCAGCGCGCGATGCACGTCCGCCAGCGTCACCACGGTGCCGACCGCGCCGGTACAGGTGACCACCACCTCGGCGGCGGCCATCGCCTCGGTCAGCCGGTCCATCTCGATGGCCTCGGCCGACACGCCGTGCATGGTGGTGGCCGTATTGGCCAGCCGCTGCGCCTTTTCCAGCGTCCGGTTCACCACCAGGATCTTCGCCGCCCCGCCGCGCGCCAGCTGCGCCACCGCGAGCCCGCCCATGGCGCCCGCGCCCAGCACCAGCGCGGTGCGGCCCGCCAGCGGACCCAGCACCAGGCGCGCCCGATCCAGCGCCACCGACACCACCGACGCACCCGCGCGGTCGATCCCGGTCTCGGAGTGCACCCGCTTGCCCACCCGCAGCGCGTGCTGGGCCAGCTCGTGCAGGGTGCGCCCGGCGGCCTGCTGCGCGTCGGAGGCAGCGTAGGCGGCGCGGATCTGGCTCAGCACCTGCTGCTCGCCGACCACCATGGAGTCCAGGCCCGAGGCCACCGCGAACAGGTGCTCGGCCGCGGCCTCCGCGTAGCGCACGTACGCGTGCTTGGTGAGCTCCGGCAGCGGCAGACCCGAATGCTTGGTGAGCAATTCGCCGATCTCACCCAGCGCCGGGTGGAAGGCGTCGACGACCGCGTAGACCTCGATGCGGTTGCAGGTGGAGACGATCATCGCCTCGGAGACGTGGCTGGAGGCCAGCATCTTGTCGGTCAGCTTGGGCCGGTCGGTCTCGGTGATGGCGATCTTCTCGAGCACCGGCACCGGTGCGCTGCGATGCGAGATCCCGACGAGAAGCACACTCATGGCTGGACCACCGCTCCCTTGCTGGTTGTCATCGGTACCCGGGGCATCAGGCTCCCGGCGGCCGCGATCATCGCTTCCTCCGCGGCCGATTCCGCGTTGCGGGCCCGCTCGAACGACAGCAATTGCATCTCCACCGCGAGATCGACGCGCCGCACCTCGACGGTGGCGGGGGCCTCGAGCGCCAGGGCGGAGAAGCTCAGGATGCACTGCATGCCGGCCTCGACCAGCCGATCGCAGACGCCCTGCGCGGCCGTGTCCGGCACCGCGATGACGGCGATGGTGGGCTCCAGAGTGTCCACGGCATCGGCCAATTCGGCGACATCGCGAACGACCAGTCCGCACACCGTCGTGCCGATCACCGCCGGATCGTTGTCGAACAGCCCGACCATGGCGAACCCGCGGCGGCGGAAACCGCCGTAGCCGACCAGTGCCCGGCCCAGATGACCGGCTCCGACCAGCACCACCCGGTGCCCCTCGGACAGGCCGAGCACATCCTCGATGCGGTCGCGCAGCTTGATCACGTCATAGCCCACGCCGCGAACGCCGTTGGGTCCCAGGAAGGAAAGATCCTTGCGCAACTTCGCCGAACCGACACCCGCCGCGACAGCCAGTTCCTCACTCGATACGATGGCTACACCGTCGTCGGCGAGTACGGCGAGCACGCGGAGATAGGTGGCCAGCCGGGCCACCGTGGCCTGCGGGATGTCCTTCTGCAGAGCCTTGGAGACGCCAGTCGGCGGCGTCTCGTGCTGCTCTGTCACGTCGCTTGCGCTCCTCGTCCGGCCGGGGGTGAGTGTCCGGGTTCTTTTGTCGACCCGACGCCGGGAGACCGTCGCGGTCCTTGCGGGCGAGGTCGAGTCAGGTTCAGGGGGTCGCTTCCGCTGCCCGAGAAGGCGGGTCGCGTGCCACCACCGTAACCGCTTGTGAAGCCCTGCACAAAGTCGGTGAATTCAGTCACTTTGCGGCGGGCTCCGGCCCCGGCTTCATTCAACCCTCATCAGCGCGAACCCGCTACGCAACACACCGGCAGGAACGGGCGAAGGAGGGCCCGCGTCGCGAACCCCCGAAAAGCCACTATTGCGCCTTATTTCGCGAGGTCGGCGCGCAGTCGCGGCTCGTCCACGTCGAAATAGCTGTGCTCGCGCCCATCCAGCAGCACGACCGGCAGCCGGTCGCCGTATTCGGCGCGCAGACCCGGATCGGTGGCGGCGGCTTTGTCCACGTCAACGGTCACGACCTCGATGCCGAACTCGGAGCAGATCGGCCGCAATTGTTCCAGTGCCGTGTGGCACAGACCGCAGCCGCTGCGGGTCAACAGAGTCACAGCATGTGTCGAATCGCTCATAGCCACCATCTAACAACTCTCCGATATGTCGTTCGCCGTCTACGTTGCGGCCACCCCTGGGCGTTACTGTGGACTTGTTCGCGCTAACAGGCGGAGGTACTGGTGCCGGAACGTTCGAAAGAGCAGGGGACGGGCTTCATCGCGGGACGCTTCGGTGAATTCCCGGCGCGCTGGGGTCAGGGCCTGCAGGACCTGCAGGATCAGTTCACCCGCATCACCCGCAGTCCGTTCGGTCCGAGCGAGGAAGAGGTCCGCGCCAACCTCGCCGGCGAGGCCAGCGCCGACGCGGCCATCGCCCTGCACGACGCCGAACTCGCGCTTCGGGACGACCACACGCCGACCCTCGCGGTCCCTCGCGACCTCACCGCCGCCGCCTTCTTCGACGTCGACAACACCATGGTGCAGGGCGCGTCCATCGTGCACTTCGCCCGCGGGCTGGCCGCGCGCAAGTACTTCAAGACCTCCGACCTGGTCGATATGGCCTGGAAGCAGGTCAAATTCCGGGTCACCGGCAAGGAGAGCCACTCGGATATGGCCTCCGGCAAGGAGAAGGCGCTCTCCTTCATCGCCGGCCGCCCGACCGCCGAACTCGCCGCGCTCGGCGAGGAGATCTACGACGAGATCATCGCCGACAAGATCTGGCCGGGCACCCGGGCGCTGGCCCAGATGCATCTCGACGCGGGCCAGCAGGTGTGGCTGGTCACCGCCACGCCGGTGGAGCTCGCGCAGGTCATCGCCAAGCGGCTGGGCCTGACCGGCGCGCTCGGCACGGTCGCCGAGAGCGAGAACGGCGTGTTCACCGGCCGCCTGGTCGGCGACATCCTGCACGGACTGGGCAAGGCGCACGCGGTGCGCACGCTGGCCGTGCGCGAGGGCCTGAACCTCAAGCGCTGCACCGCCTACAGCGACAGCCACAACGACGTACCCATGCTCTCGCTGGTCGGCACCGCCGTGGCCATCAACCCGGACGCGGACCTGCGCGAGGTCGCCAAGAACCGCGGCTGGGAGATCCGAGACTTCCGCACCGGCCGCAAGGCCGCGAAAGTCGGTGTGCCCACCGCCATCGCACTCGGCGCGGCGGGCGGCGCGGCGGCCGCGGTGCTCTCGCGCAAGCGGGAAGTGAAGGCCAGCTGAACCTCCCCGCGACTTCAGCGCACGGCTTGGAGCCGTTGGCGTTGTCTACGCGTGCCGACGGTCGGGGGTGCCGAACCAAATTTGGGCGTCCCCGATGAGTTGCCCCGACCGTCGCCAAATCGGTTGTCAATTCGGCATACGGGTCGGGGCAAGCCATCTTCTACACGAATTGTTCAGCCGGTGAACGGATTACGGCGCTTGATCAGATTTTTGTACAGCGTCCCCTGAATGGTTTCGCGGACCTGATCGGTGACTTCGAACATCGTCATCGGATCATCCGCATCCGCCGGCTCGTATCCGGCGGTCGAAATCGGTTCGCCGAATTCGATGTACCACTTCGACGGGAGCGGAATGGCGCCCAGCGGACCCAGATGCGGAAACAGCGGCGTCACCGGGAAATACGGGATACCGAGCAGGCGGGCCAGCGGCTTCAGATCGGCCAGCTTCGGATAGATCTCCTCCGAACCCACAATGGAGCACGGAATGATCGGCACGCCGGTGCGCACCGCCGCCGACACGAAACCGCCACGGCCGAAACGCTGCAGCTTGTACCGGTCAGAGTACGGCTTGCCGATGCCTTTGTAGCCCTCGGGGAACACGCCCGCGACTTCGCCCGCGCGCAACAGCCTTTCGGCATCCGCCGGGCAGGCCAGGGTGTGCCCGGCCTTGCGGGCCAGCCCGCCGATGATCGGCGTCTCGAAGATCAGGTCCGCGGCCAGGATGCGCAGCGCCCGCTGCTTGGGGTGCCGGTCGTGCACGGCCAGCTGCAGCATCAGGCCGTCCAGCGGCACCGTGCCCGCGTGATTGGCCACGATGAGCGCGCCGCCCACCTCCGGAATGTTCTCGATGCCCGACACCTCGACCCGGAACCACAGGTCCGACAGCGGGCGCAGCATCGGGAGGATCACCGATTCGAGAAGGTGCTCGTCCAAACCGAATTCGTCGACCTGGTAGTCGCCGGTGAGGCGGCGGCGCGCGAAGTCGGCGGTGTAGCGGACCCCGTCCGCAACGGTCCCCCGAATCAGATCGCCCAGCGACTTGGGCTGGCGCGCTTCGGCTTCGGCGAGCCGATCGGTCAGCGAGGTCACCGGGGTGAGCGCCGGCTCCCCCACCGGCCACACCCGGGACGGACGGCTGTGCCGCGCCTCGAAATCCACGTCGTGAAGTCGAATCACCTTCGCTACATCACTCATTGGTGTGCTCCCGTCCCGGCCCCGAGCAGGCCGAGAAGTTTGTTTTCTGCGGCGTCGATCCACGTGGGATCGATCACGGGCCGCAACGCTGCGCCCCCTATGAAGTCGTCGAACGCCTGCACCGTGGTCCAGCGCGGCTGGAAGCCCAGTTCGGTGCGCATCCGGGTGGTGTCCAGACCACACCCGAAGTGGAAGTAGTCGATCTGCTCCGCGGTGAACTCCCGCATGACCGGGCCCATCACGGTCCGCCCGACGGTGCGGAAAACCGCGTACGGGACCGGCAATTCGACCCGCCCGGCCCGGCGGATCGCCTGCGACAGCGCCATCGCGCCGTCACCGGCCACATTGTAGGTCCCGCCCGGGGCCGTCATGGCCCCGTGGACGAGGGCGGCGATGCCGTCCTCCTCGTGCAGCAGCTGCATGCGCGGATCACGCCCGAGGATGGTCGGGGTGATCGGCGAACGGAAATACTGCACACCGCGTTTGGCCAACTGCGGCCCCACGATCGGCGGAAAGCGCAGAATGGCCGCCGAGATGTCCGGCCGCCGCCGCGCCAGCCCGCGGACGAAGCCCTCCACCTCGATCATGTCCCGTGCGAACCAGCCGCGCGGCGGCGTGCGCGCGCTCATTTCCTCGGTGAATTTCACCGGGTCCTTGGCGCTGCACCCGTAGACGGCGGAGGAGGAACGCACCACCACCCGCCGCACACTGGAAGCCTTGCGGCACACCGCGAACAACTGCATGGCGCCGAGGACGTTCATGTCCTTCATGGCGGCCCGGCCGCCGCCCGAGGGCGGGCGCGACAGTGCCGCGGGATGCACCACCGTGTCCACCTGATTTCCGTCGATAACCTTGCGGATCAACGGATTACGAATATCGGCGCGCACGAATTCGGCGCGGCCCATACGGCGCAGCAGCTCGCGGCTGGGCTGTTTGGCGTCCACGGCGATGACGCGTTCGACAGCCGGGTCGGCCGCCAGCCGGGCCACCACATTGCCGCCGAAGAACCGGCTCGCACCGGTCACCATCACCACCTTGGGCGCCTGCCCGTCCCGAGTCCCTGCCACTCCGGATCCCACTCGCAGCCCCCATGTCTTGAAATATCGCCGCTGTGTTATTCCCGCGCTCCCAGGGTAACCGGCCAGTAGGGACCATCCGAAGGGTATTAACCAGGATCTAACGATGACTTCAATCACCTGTGAAAAACGAAAGCCCGCCACCTGAGGTGACGGGCTTCCAGCTACGACGCAGCGGCTTACTTGCCGAGTTTGCGACGCTGAACACGCGTGCGGCGAAGCAGCTTGCGGTGCTTCTTCTTCGACATGCGCTTGCGGCGCTTCTTGATCACAGAACCCATAGGGTTGTTCCTCGCGTTCTCTCGGGTCATCCCCGCTTCCGCGGGGTGCACACTGTCTGACCCTGCACAGTCCCTACCCGATACGGGCCGAATGGACCCGGCGGCACCACCGGCACGTACAGGATGCCGGTCCATGCTACCGGGCCACTCTCCGGCGAACGAAACGGGTGTGGCCGATCGGTTATCCGGACGTACTACCCCGCATCGAAGTAGGACGTCTCCAGATAGTCGTGCACCGCCTTGGCGTGTACCCGGAAGGAACGCCCCACCCGCACCGCGGGCAGCTCTCCCGAATGCACCAACCGGTACACCGTCATTTTGGATACCCGCATCAGATTCGCGACCTCGGCGACGGTGAGGAACTGAGTTCCTCCGCCGATGACGGATCCTGCATTGATTGGGCTGTTTCCGGACCTCGCTTGACTGTTCCCAGACATCATTGCGCCACTGACCTCCGGCACGTCCGCGCCGCCGGCTTCCCCACCGGCGGAACAGACACGCACGTGCT
Organism: Nocardia sp. NPDC101769; assembly: GCF_044766925.1. Lineage (NCBI taxonomy): Bacteria > Bacillati > Actinomycetota > Actinomycetes > Mycobacteriales > Nocardiaceae > Nocardia > Nocardia sp. NPDC101769. The sequence continues at coordinate 21,296 of NZ_JBIWMX010000026.1, forward strand.
CCTTGAAGCTTAGCGGGACCAGTGGGATTGCTGCGACGGGTGTGAGAAATCAGCCTTTGCTGTGGCGAGTCGGCCTTCGGCAGCAAACTAGCAACCGAGCAGTATTGGAATGCGGGAGCGCACTCACCGCACCATCAACGTTAGTCCGCGATCGCGCCGAGTTCGGCGGAACGGCGTCTTGCGGCGTCCAATGCATCATGGAAAGCCGAGCGCACGGCACCCCGTTCCAGCGCCCGGAGGCCCGCCGCGGTGGTGCCCGCGGGCGAGGTGACGGCCGCACGCAATTCCGGAGCAGACTGCCCCGACTCCTCGAGCAGGGCCGCCGAACCGAGCATCGTCTGGGTCACCAGCTGGGCGGCCACATCACGGCTCAGACCCAGGCCCACCGAGGCGTCGATCATGGCCTCGACGATCAGGAAGAAGTACGCCGGGCCCGAACCCGACACCGCGGTGACGGCATCCATCTGCGACTCGGCGACGGTCACCACCTTGCCCACCGACTCCAGCATCTCGGTGACCAGGGCCAGCTGTTCCTTGCGGGCGTAGCGACCGGGCGCGATGGCGCTCATGCCCTGTCCCACCAGCATCGGGGTGTTCGACATGACCCGCACGACCGGGAAGCCGGCGGGCAACCGGGACTCCATGCGCGCGGTCGGCACACCGGCGGCCAGCGACACCAGCACCTGGTCGTGGCCGTCACCCAGCTCGGCCTTGCCCAGCTCGGCGACCACGCCGTCCACATCGTTCGGCTTCACCGCGATCACGATGAGGTCCGCGGACTTGGCGGCATCGGCGATGTCGTCGATAGCGCGAATCCCGAACCGGTCGGCCAGCAATTCGGCCCGCGCCGGCACCGGCTCCACGACGACCAGATCCTTGTTCACCCGCCCGGACTCCAGCAGACCGGCGATCAACGCCTCCCCGATCCGACCCCCACCGATAACCGCAATCCTCGTCATAGGGATCAAGGCTAACCCGCCTCCCCGAGCCTTCAGCGCGCGGCTGAGAGCCGTGGACGGCAGGGACGCGTGCCGGCGGTCGAGAGCCGAAACAATTCTGGTCGTACCCGGCGAGTTACCCCGACCGTCACGAAATCGCTGCCGACCTGGCACACGAGAACGAAGGTTGCGCGGAACTAGCGGGATTGCGGAATGAGGGCGAGCTGGCGGCTCTGGGCGACGATGGCGCCCGTCGAGTCGATGACGAGTTGATCTTCGTCGAACATGCGGTTGCCGACCTCGCGGCTGTGGGCGATGACGCGGAGCCAGCCGGGGGCGGGACGGCGGCGCAGGTAGGTGGTGAGCTGAACCGTTGGGGCCCAGCCGAAGTGGCCCAGATTCATGGGGACCGGGGGGCTCATGTCGGCGGCCATCAGGGCGAAGAAGGCGGCGACGTCGGGGTCCTGTTCGTCGCCCTCGAAGGGGCGGATCCAGAGGCGCAGTCGCGGTTCGGATTTCTCGCCGGCGAGGAAGCGGGCCCAGGCCGGGTCGATGGCGACCGAGGAGCCCTGGGCGACGTGGACGATCTTGCCCATGGGGTTGCGCTCGTCGTAGGCGAGGGCGTCGGCGGGCGGTTCCGCGGGCATGTCGCCGGCGTGGTCGGCGGCGTACTGCGGGACGGCGTCGTCGAGGTGACCGAAGGTGAAGGCGGTGTGCACCAGGGTGCGGCCGTCTTGGATCAGGCTCGCATCGATCAGGCCGATCTGACGACCCAGCTTGCGGGTGCGGACCTCGTACTCGACCTCGCCGGGGACGGGTGCGCCGAGGAAGTCGGTGCTGGCCGAGATGGGGAACATGGCGGCCTGCGCGGGCGCGGTGCGGCGCAGCCATTCGGTGGCGGCGGCCGCGCTGCCCGCGACCATGGTGCCGCCGTGCAGTTTGTCGCCGATGGTCCAGGTGGGTTCGATCAGGCCCGCGTAGCGGCCGAGTTCGGGAGTCTCCGCCTCGAGCTCGGTCAGCGCGCAGACGCGACTGAACGGCGCGTTCACCAGTTCGCTCGCCGACTCGAGATCGACGGTCAACTCCGTTGTCATCCGCTGTCCTTCCACTGTCGCGGTTTGTACAGCGTAAACGGACGGCCGGATCATTCCGCCCCGCCGGTGGGATGAATCACCCAACCCTCGCGGAGGCTCTCAGCCGCGGTGGGCGACGGTCGGTTCGGGGGTGGGGGCGGGGGTGAAGGGGTTGAGGTGGGCGCGGGCGAAGGTCAGCGCCTGGTTGAGCATGGCGGCGCGGTCCATGGTGGTGCGGGCCATCTGCGTGTTCACCTCGATGACGGCCTGGCCGTCGAAACCGTTGTGCACCAGCATGTCACAGAGTTCGGCCACCGGCTGGGTGCCCTCGCCAGGGATCAGGTGCTCGTCGGTGGCGGCACCGCGGCCGTCGGCCAGGTGCAGGTGGGTGAGGCCGGAACCCATGCGACCGGCCAGGACCCGCGGATCCACGCCGGCGGTGGCGGTGTGCGAGGTGTCGAGGGTGTAGTGCCGGAAGCCGACGTCGGTGGGGTCGAAGGAGGGGCTGAAGGTGGTGATCGAGGGGCCGGGGCCGCCGCGGCGCTGCAGCCGCTCGATCGAGCTGCGGCGGAACAGGGTGTCGGCGCGCATCGGGAACATGTTCTCCACGGCCACCGCGACCGGGCTCGAATTCTCCAGCTCGGCAACCTGTTTCGCGAAGCCGTCGGCGTAGCGGCGCTGCCAGCGGAAGGGCGGGTGCACCACCACGGTGGCCCCGCCCAGCGCCTCGGCGGTGTGCACGCTGCGGGTGAGTTTGGCGATCGGGTCCGACCCCCAGACCCGTTGCGAAATGAGCAGGCACGGTGCGTGCACGGCCAGCACCGGCACATCGTATTTGTGCGCGAAATGCTGCACGGTCGAGATGGACTGGCTGGCGGGCTCGGCCCACACCATGAGTTCCACCCCGTCGTATCCGAGCTCGGCCGCGTAGCGGAAGGCGGCCTCGGTGTTCTCCGGATACACCGACGCGGTCGAGAGCCCGACCCGGACTTCCTTTCGCCCCGCCCGGTCCTCGGTGCTCGCCCCCTGCGCTTGCACGATGTTCCCCACTGCTGCTCCCTGCTCAGTTCGTACTGAGTAGAAAGGCTAGCGGTCCGAGCGTCACGAAGACGCCTACGACGACGGCAATCACAGTGCTGAAGATGTCATCGGTACGGCGCAGCACCCGTACCAGAGCGACCAGGCCGAGAATCACGATCATGGCCAGCGCCAGGGCAACCCACGGGAGCATTTCCCACATGCGTTCGAAACCCTTGAACAGCAACATGCCCGCGACCGCGGCGCCCACACTCTGGCCCGCGATCATCAGCCATTGCCGGCGATGCTCCTCGCTGTCGGAGCGGGCCGCGGCGCGCGAACGGGCCGGCCGGGCCGCGGCGCCACGGGTGCTCCTGGTCTTGCGAGCGAAGGAGCCGGCCTTCTGCGTGAGCGCGGAAAACCGTCCACCCAGCGACGTCTCGGGCTCGTAGTCGTCGTAGTCGTCGTAGTCGTCGAGGGGCTCGTAGAAATCGGTGAGGTGGTCGTCGGGCTCCGGCTCGGGCGCCACCGCGCCGCTACGCCTGCCGGCGCTTCGCGAATTCCGTTCCGCGCGTTGATCGTCACGCTGCTGGGCGTCGCGGAGCAGATCACCGGCAACCGATTCCCCGGAGAGCAGCTGCTGACCGGAGTCGGCCAGCGACGACCACGCGGCGGTCGGCACCGCGGCCTGATCGTGGCGGTCGCGGACCGGATCGGCGTCGGGTCGTCTGGGCGCGGACCAGTCCGGAAGTCCGTTGGCCGTGCCGTGGTCGACGCCACCGCGCCGGTCGGCGGCCGGACCCTGGGGGGCATTCTGGACCTGCGATTCCGCGTGCCGGCGAGCCGAGCGCGACATCGGCTGCGCGGCGGGCGCGGCCCGCGTCGGCTCGAAAGGCGGCCGATCCTGCCCGGGAGTGCGCGGAAGCGGTTCGGGTGCCGGCCCGGGCGACCACGCGGGAGCGGCCGGCTGGAACTGGGTACGGGCCGGGTCGCCGAAGGGCGGCTGGTCCTTGTACGGTGGCCGGTCGTCGAAGGGCTGGCGGACCGCGGGGTTGAACTGAGTGCGGTCGGCCCCGTCACCGGCCTGGCCGCTGTCACCCCGGAAGGGACTCACCTCGTTGGTGTTCTCGTCGTCCGGGTCGTAGCGGCGGCGGCGACCGCCCTCGCGCGGCGCGGCGGGCGGGGCGGGAGGTTCGGTGCCCGGCAACCGGCCGAGCGCGGCATCGGAATCCAGCGGATCCGGCTTGCGGCGGCGGCCGCCGCTCGGGCGGGCCTCCGGTAGCGGGTTCTCGGTCGGCGGCCAGTCCAGACCGGCGGACCAGTTGTGGGACGGCTCCGGTAGGGACGGCGGCTGCGGGGCGGGGGCCAGCGGGTCGTAATACGAAATCGGCCCGGAGAGCGGCGAATACGCGGGGTCCGGATCGGGTACCGCGTCGTACTGCGAATAGTCCGGCTTGCCCGATGCCGCGGCCACCAGGTCCGAGTAATCCGGAAAGCTCGAATAATCAGGATGATTCGAGAAGTTCGAAGAGTTTGAATAGTCCGGTTCGATCGGGGCGGGCTCGGCCGCGTCCTCGTCCGGCGCGGCGTGAGAGGACGATCCCGCGCTCACCACCGGAATATCACCGGTCAGTTCCGCGACGGAAATGCCGCGGCCGCTTCGACGTCTGCGCCCGCCGCCGCCGGCGGGAGCCCCACTCTGCTGCCCGTTCCGCGCCAGCAGCTCGGCGACGGACAGCTGGCTTGAATCCTCGGTCATCGAGACACCGTTTCGATCGGGCCCGACAGGCCGCTGTCGGGGCCGCCGGTAATCGGTTCGCTATCCAGGTCGGTATCCAATTTGCGCAAGATCAATCCCTCTCGCAGTGCCCAGGGACAGATTTCGAGCGTGTCCAGGGACAGAGCCCGCATACTCGCCTCCGCGACCAGCGCACCGGCCACCAGTTGCTGCGACCGATCAGAACTTACGCCTTCCAATTCTGCCCGGTCGGCGGCCGTCATTCTCGATATGAACGCAATCAGCTGCCGCAGGCCGGAACTGGTGAGAGTACGCCGCACCCGGGGTCCCGCAACAGAGGGGGCGGCTCCGGTCAGCCGGGCCAGCGAGCGGAAGGTCTTGGAGGTGCCCACCGCCAGATCCGGGCGGCCCACCTCGAGCAGTTGCTTGCTGGGCAGCACGAGCTCGGCGTCGAGCCAGTCGCGCAGCACCGCGACCCGGCGCTTGCCCGGCGGATCGTGGCGCAGCCATTCGCGGGTCAGCCGGCCCGCACCCAGCTGCAGCGACAGCGCCACATCCGGCACCTCGTCCGCGCCGTTGCTCATCTCGAGCGAGCCGCCGCCGATGTCCAGATTCAGCATTCGCCCGGCGCTCCAGCCGTACCAGCGCCGCACCGCGAGGAAAGTGTGTCGAGCCTCATCGACACCGGAGAGCACCTTCAGATTGACTCCGGTCTCGCGCCGCACCCGGGCCAGCACCTCGTCGGAGTTGGTGGCCTCGCGGACCGCGGAGGTGGCGAAGGCCATCAGCTCCACACAGCCGGAAGTCTTTGCGATACTTGCGAATTCGGCTACCGTCGCGGTCAGCCGCGCCGCGCCCGTCGACGTGATCCGGCCCTGATCGTCCATGTTCTCGGACAGCCGCAGCGCCGACTTCGTCGAGCTCATAGGCATCGGGTGTCCACCACGATGCGCGTCCACCACGAGCAGGTGGACGGTATTGCTTCCCACATCGAGTACACCGAGCCGCACAAGAACACGGTACTGGGTGCGTCAGGACTTCTGGCCAGGCGACTGAGCTGTTAGCGTTCCGCATTGTGACGGCAGGTGCATCGGCGAGCGGACCGACCGGGCTGCGACCAGCGGCGAAGATCGACCCGGCGCCCGAAGTTGAACTCGACTTCCCGCGGGAGTGGATCGAATTCGTCGATCCAGCAAATGATGAGCATTTGATCGCGGCCGATCTGACCTGGCTGCTCTCACGCTGGACCTGCGTTTTCGGCACTCCGGCATGCCAGGGCATCATCGACGGCCGGGAGAACGACGGCTGCTGCTCGCACGGCGCGTTCCTCTCCGACGAGGAGGACGGCAAGAAGCTGCACCAGGCCGTGAAAATGCTCACACCCGAAGACTGGCAGCTCATGGACCAGGCCGTCGACGACAAGGGCCGGGTCCGCAAGAAGCTGTACCTGGAAGAGGACGACCTCGACGACGAGCCCGCCCTGCGCACCCGGCGGGTGGACGGCGCCTGCATCTTCCTCAACCGGCCCGGCTTCGCCGAGGGCATCGGCTGCGCGCTGCACACCATGGCGCTGCGCAAGGGCCTGGAGCCGCTCACCGTGAAGCCGGAAGTGTGCTGGCAGCTGCCCATCCGCCGCACCCAGGAATGGGTGGACCGGCCGGACGGGGTGGAGATCCTGCGCACCGTGATCACCGAGTACGACCGCCGCGGCTGGGGTCCCGGCGGCCTGGATCTGAACTGGTACTGCACCGGTTCGCCGGATGCGCACGTCGGCACCCGCCCGGTGTGGGAGGCTTACGCACCCGAGCTGATCGAACTGATCGGCCAGCCCGCCTACGACGAGCTGGCGCAGCACTGCAAGCGTCGCCAGGGCCTGGGCATCGTGGCGGTGCATCCGGCCACGGCCATCGCGGAGGAGAAGGCCGCCGAGGCCGCGAAGAAACAGGCCGCGTCCGCGAAGAAGGCTGCCCGGAAGGCGAAGCCGGCACAGCAATAGCGGAAGACTAGCCAGTAATTTTCTGAAATCACACAATTTCACATTGCCGCTCCCTTACTGTGCGACGGACCCTTACCCACACGGGTCGCAGCACAGGAGTACGCATAGTGAGCAAAATCCCCTTGGGCGGCCGCCATCTCGGCATCGGTCTCGCCGGGCTGGCCATCGCGACGGGCGCAGTCACCGTTCTGGCCACGCACGAAGCCCCCGCCGCCCACGCCACGGTCGACTCGGTCTCCATCTCGGGATCGAACTGGACCGTCGGCACCAGCTACACCCTCAGCGCCAACCTCTCCGGCGCGTCGATCGGCCTGCTCGTCTACTGGAGCGACAACGGCAACAGCCTCACCCCGGTCGGCAAGGTCCCCTGGCCGCCCGGCCACGCCAGCCTCGACTGGACCCCGAGCACCCCGGGCCAGCACGTCATCACGTGTTCACAGGGCAGCACGACCCAGACCCTGATCGTGAACGTCGGCGACGGCACCACCACCACGACCGTGCCGCCGACCACCACCACAACGGTCCCGCCCACCACGACCACCACGGTCCCGCCGACCACCACCACTGAACCGCCCACCACCACAACGGTTCCCCCGACGACCACGACCGTGCCGCCGACCACCACGACCGAACCGCCCACCACCACAACGGTTCCCCCGACCACCACCACGGTCCCGCCCACTACGACGACCACCCCGAGCGGCGGTGGCAGCGGAGGCACCGGCAGCGCCAACGGGCTGCCCTTCGGTCTCTGATCGAGACCAATTCCCCTGAAATCCAGGAGTTTTCATGAGAATCACCCCCATGGGGCGCGGCCTCGGCGCGGGTCTGGCAGGGCTGGCCATCGCGACCGGTGCGGTCACCGTCCTGACCGCCCACGAGGCCCCGGCCGCGCACGCCAGCGTCGACTCGGTCTCCATCTCGGGATCGAACTGGACCGTCGGCACCAGCTACACCCTCAGCGCCAACCTCTCCGGCGCGTCGATCGGCCTGCTCGTCTACTGGAGCGACAACGGCAACAGCCTCACCCCGGTCGGCAAGGTCCCGTGGCCGCCCGGCCACGCCAGCCTCGACTGGACCCCGAGCACCCCGGGCCAGCACGTCATCACGTGTTCACAGGGCAGCACGACCCAGACCCTGATCGTGAACGTCGGCGACGGCACCACGACGACGACCGTGCCGCCGACCACCACGACCACGGTCCCGCCGACCACCACCACGACGGTGCCGCCCACCACCACGACCACGGTGCCGCCGACCACGACCACCACGGTCCCGCCCACGACCACCACCACGGTCCCGCCGACCACCACGACGTCGCCGGGCAACAGCGGCGGGGGTACCGGCAGCGCCAATGGCCTGCCCTTCGGCCTCTGATCCGATTTCCACCCCAATTCCTTTGGGGCACACCACGAGAAGCACAGGAGTACCCATGCGCAGCAAACCTTCGGGCCGCGTGATCGGGGCCGGGCTGGCCGGCGTCACGGTCGCGGCTGCCGCCGCGGTCGCGGTGGCCATGTCACCGACCGCGAGCGCCACCGTCGACGTGATCACCATTTCCAGCGCCACGCCCACCGTCGGCGGCGACTACACCCTGCACGCGTCCCTGTCGGGCGCGTCGGTCGGCCTGCTCATCTACTGGAGCGACAACGGCGCCAGCCTGACTCCGGTCGGCAAGGTCCCGTGGCCGCCGGGTGAGGCCAGCCTGGACTGGTCGCCGTCCACCCCGGGCCAGCACATCATCACGGCCTCGCAGGGCAACAGCACCCAGACCCTGGTCGTGAATGTCGGCACCGGTTCCGGCGGGACGACGACGACCACGCCGCCGACCACCACTCCCCCGACCACCACTCCGACCACCACCACGCCCTCGACCACCACCCCGGGTGGCGGCAGCAGCGGCAGCGGCGGTAGCTCCAGCGGTTCCGCGAAGGGCCTGCTGGGCGGACTGCTCGGCAGCAGCTAGCAACCACCCGATTCGGGTACGGCGTGACGGGTTTTCCGGTGGGACCCGTCACGCCCATCAGCACCAAGCGGACGCTTGCTTGATAATTTTTTCGAAATAGCCACGCTTCACACATCTGGTCCCTTAGTGTGCGGAAGCCCGCACGTCTCCCCGTGGGGCAGCACAGGAGAGCAACACATGCGCAACACACCACCGAGGATCAGCGCGCGCCGAGCCGGCGTGGGGATCACCGGCTTCGCCGCCCTCGCCGCCGCGGCCGTGGTCGCGGCCCCCGCGTCCCTGGCCGCGGTCGACTCGGTCAGCATCGACCAGCCGAACCCGGTGGTCGACAAGGCGTACACCATCTCGGCCACCCTCAGCGGCGCCTCGATCGGCCTGCTCGTGTACTTCAGCGACAACGGCAACGAGATCGGCCCGCCCAAGATCCCGTCCCCGCCCGGACACGCCTCGATCAGCTGGCGGCCCACCACCAGCGGACAGCACATCATCACCGCGTCCCAGGGCCCCAACAGCCAGTCGATCGTCGTGCAGGTCGCCGACGCGCCGCTCGGCTCGGGTTCCAGCAGCACCGGCAGCGGCTTCGGACCCGCCGGCCCGCTCGGCAGCGGCAGCAGCGGCACCACGCCGAACTAGCAAGCGAGACAGGACTTTCCGCATGAGCAGTATTCGTGCATCGAGATCAGCCCGTCGGATCGGCGCGGGCGTCGCAGGGCTCGCGACCACCGCCGCCGTCGCCGTGCTGGCCGCGCCGCAGGCCGCCGCCACGGTCGACTCGGTCGCCATCTCCGGCAGCGCCCCGTACACCATCAACACCGGCTACACCCTCACCGCGAACCTCAGCGGCGCGGGCATCGGCCTGCTCGTCTACTGGTCGGACAACGGCACCAGCCTCACCCCGGCCGGCAAGGTGCCGTGGCCGATCGGCTACTCCAGCATCGACTGGAAGCCCACCACCGCGGGCCAGCACATGATCACCGCCTCGCAGGGCGGCAACACCAAGACCATCATCGTGAACGTGACCGATCCGTCCCAGCCGGGCGGTGGCACCGGTGGCGGCACCGGCGGTGGCGGCGGGACCGGCAGCGCGGGTTCGGCGCTGGGCGGCCTGCTCGGCGGGCTGACCGGCAGCGCGGGCTCGTAGTCCGCACCGGCCTTCGTGCCCGCCGTCACATCGCGGCGGGCGCGGACATCCCGAGCGGGACCCGCGTCGTTATGTGACGCGATCGCGGGTGTCCGGGAGGTGAACAAACGGTGCCACCGGGCGACAAACGAATCAGGCTGCGCAGAAGTATATTTCGCATCCCCTCCGATCCGATGACCTCGGGATGTGAATAGCCGGAAGTATGCGCGACATCGTTCCGCTATTGCGAATTCACCGGAGCGTGTTAGACATCCTGGCCATGATCAAGAAAACCCTCGCCGTCACTGCGCTGGCCGCCGGTGCCGTTCTCTCCGTTGCGCCGCAGGCGTTCGCCGACAACACCGACCCCAATGCCTTCTCCGATCGCACCGCCGACTTCGTCGCGTACAACGACCCGGCCGTGCTGGGCGCCAAGGATGCCGGCAAGCAGATCATCGTCAGCCCGTACGGCACCAGCCACACCATCGCGTGCAAGGGCAATGGCGCGGACGTGCCGTGGTACGGCTGCATGCAGCAGGACAACCCGGGCCTGGGCTGGATCATTCTGGACAAGCAGGACCTGCCGGGCCTCGGCCCCGCGTGGGTCGACACCATGAAGAACGACCCCAACGCCTGAGCGCCGAAAACTGCCGGGGGGCGCACGAAAGACTTGGTGGGAGTAAGCCGAACCCGCCCGCTTCTCGAATTCGAAGCGGGCGGGTTCTCTTCGTCCGGGTGGGCTACGCCTCGAGCTTGTAGCCCAGGCCGCGCACGGTGACCAGGTGTTCCGGCTTGGCCGGGTCGGCCTCGATCTTCGAGCGCAGGCGCTTGACGTGCACGTCGAGGGTCTTGGTGTCGCCGACGTAGTCGGCGCCCCAGACGCGGTCGATGAGCTGCCCGCGGGTGAGCACGCGACCCGAATTGCGCAGCAGGTACTCGAGCAGGTCGAACTCCTTGAGCGGCAGGGTCACCGCCTTGCCGTTCACCTGGACGGTGTGGCGGTCCACGTCCATGCGCACCGGGCCCGCCTCCAGCACGCTGGTCTCGCTGCCGTTGTCGGGTTCCTCGCCGGCGCCGCGGCGCAGCACGGCCCGGATGCGGGCGATCAGCTCGCGCGAGGAGTAGGGCTTGGTGACGTAGTCGTCGGCGCCCAGTTCCAGGCCGACCACCTTGTCGATCTCGCTGTCACGCGCGGTCACCATGATCACCGGGACACTGCCGCGAGCGCGCAGTTGCTTGCACACGTCGGTGCCGCTCATGCCGGGGAGCATGAGATCGAGCAGGACGATGTCCGCGCCGGAACGGTCGAACTCGGCCAGGGCGGCCGGGCCGTCACCCACCACGGTGACCTCGAACCCCTCCTTGCGCAGCAGGAACGCGAGCGGATCGGCCAGCGACTCCTCGTCCTCGACGATCAGCACACTCGTCATCGGGTTGCCTCCACACCGTTGGTTCTGGCCCGCCCGAGGGGGCGCGAGCCGTTTTCCTTCTTGGCCACCGGAACACCGGTGGCAAGTCTCTTGTCGACCTGCCCGTTGGAATCGGCAGGGTGGGCCGGGATACGCAGGGTGAACGTCGATCCGGTGCCCAGTTTGCTCCACAGCGTGATCTCACCGTTGTGGTTGGCGGCCACATGCTTGACGATAGCCAGCCCGAGGCCGGTACCGCCGGTGGCACGCGAGCGCGCCTTGTCGGCCCGGAAGAAACGCTCGAAGACGCGCTCCTGGTCCTCCTTGGAGATGCCGATGCCGCGATCGGTGACCGCGATATTGACGTAGCCGCCGCGCAGCGCCCGGCTCACCGACACGTGCGAGCCGCGCGGCGAGTAGGCGATGGCGTTCTCGACCAGGTTGGACAGGGCGGTCACCAGCAGGGTCTGGTCGCCGAGTACCTCGAGGCCGCTGGTGGCGTCGGTGGAGACGGTGATGCCCGCGGCCTCGGCGGCGGTGCGGGAGCGCTCGATGGCCTGGGTGACGACGGTGTCGACGTCGACGGCTTCCAGTTCCGGCAGCCGCTCCGCGCCCTGCAGGCGGGACAGTGCGATGAGCTCGGTCACCATCTTGCCCATGCGACGGGCCTCGCCGTGCAGGCGTTCGCCGAAGTGCCGCACCGAGTCCGGATCGTCGGCGGATTCCAGCAACGCCTCGGCCAACAGGCTCATGGCGCCTACCGGGGTCTTGAGCTCATGGCTCACATTGGCGACGAAGTCGCGGCGGGTGGCCTCCATGCGGGCCTGCTCGGAGTCGTCGTCCGCGAACAGGACCACGAAGTTCGTGTTCTCCTGCGAGAGCGGCCGAGCAACCCCTCGGACAGCGAGGCGGGCGCGGCCCGGCATGGGGATCTTGGCGGTGAGTTCGAAATCGACGTCCTGGCCGCCGGCCAGCACCTGTTCCACCGCGGCCCAGGCGCGCTCGTCGAGCAGGCGGTCGTGGACGACGCCCAGCTCCTCGGCGCGCGGGTTCACCAGCACCACGTCCCGATACTGGTCCACCACGGCGATGCCGGACTCGGAGGCGAGCACGATCAGGTCCAGGACCTGGGACATGGTCAGCCCGGTGTCGGTGGCGGCGCGCAGGCGCTCCTGGCGAGCGTTCACATACGGAATGAGCAGTCCTCCGACGGCCAGTCCGACTACGGCCGCCAGGACTGCCAAAAGCACGGCCTGTGGAACGCTCACACTTTGAATCGTACGGTCGCCGACGCGGGGTCAAACCCCGGGTGCTGGAAGTTTCACGCAGGTCATGGGTACTTCCACCCTCGTTAGCCCGGCGTTTACGCAATGTTCGGACAGCGTGTCGCGACCGCTGAGCGCCCGTGCGGCAACCACTTTCGCGATCCCGGATCAGTCCTCGGCATCGCCGTAGAGGGCGGTGCGGACAGTATCCCCGTGGCGGTCCGCCCACTCCCCCAGCGCGAAGATCGGGATGAGCAGATCCGTGCCCGCGGGAGTCAACGAATACTCCACGCGCGGTGGCGCTTCCGCGTATCGGCGACGTTCCAGCAATCCCATCCGCTCCATGCGCCGCAATGTCTGGGTCAGCATCTTCTGGCTGATGCCGCCAATCGCCCGCCGCAACTCCACCGGCCGCAGCGGGCCCTCGCGAAGTGTGTAGACGATCACAGTCAGCCACGAATTGCCGAATACGTCCACGGCCAGCCGCGCGGGGCAATCGGATTCGAGCCCGCCGTACTCCGCGAATTCCACCGGTTCGATGATCTCGGCCGTCATGAATCCAGCCTGCCACCGCCATTGGGCACCCGGGAGTGCGCATCGGAATTCCTAGCGTCGACTACGTAAGCCAGACCAAGGAGTTCACATGCGAGTCGGAATCATCGGAGCCGGACAGATGGCCCGCGCCCTCGGCGGCGGCTGGGCCGCGGCCGGACACGAAATCGCGCTCGGCGCACGCACTTCGGCGCGCGCCGACGAGGCAGTCGCTGCCATCGGCCACCGTGCACGAGCCACCAGCATCACCGATGCCGCTCGCTTCGGCGACATCACGCTGCTCGCCGTCCCGGCCGACGCCCTCGCCGAGGTGCTCGCCGCGGCGAACTCGGAGGATGCGACGGGGGCGGATGCGGCGCACGGAACCGGCGGACGGCATGCCCTGGCGGGCCGCACGCTGATCGACTGCACGAACGCCTTCGCACCCGACAGCGGCGGGTTCACTCTCTCCGAACCCGCTGTCGCCGAACGGATCGCGGCAACCGTGCCCGGAGCCCATGTGGTGAAGGCGTTCAATCTGCTTGCGGCAGAAGTCTGGGCGGGCCCGCACCGTGAGTTCGAGAGCCGCCCCCTGACCGTTCCGCTGTGCGGCGACGACCCGAACGCGGTGGCGACGGTGGCAGCCCTGGCCACGGACCTGAAGCTGCATCCCGTCCACGCAGGCGGCCTCCGCCGGGCCCGATACCTCGAAGCCACTTCGGCTTTCGTCGTCGGCCTGTGGTTCGCGGGCCATGATCCCCGGGCCATGTTCCCGCCCTTGGAGTCCGCCTTCGCCGTTCTCGACAACTAGGAGGGGTTGCCGGACACAAAGAGTGAGTGTACAGTCACTCACATGAGCAGACGCGGGATCACCCTCTCGACTTCGGATGTCCGACGCGAGGCCGTACTGGACGCGGCCATCACCGAATTCGCCAAGACCGGATTCCACGGGACCCCGATCAATACCGTCGCCGCGACGGCCGGAATCTCGCCCGCGTACGTGTTCAAGCTGTTCCCGAGCAAGGTGGAGTTGTTCGTCGCCGCACTGGACCGGTGCTTCGAGCGGGTCGAGGGCGCACTGGCCACCGGCGCCGCCCGGACACCGGGCGGCGATCCGGAGCAGGTGCTGCATGAGATGGGCGGGGCCTACGCCGAATTGATCGCGGACAAGAGCCTGCTCATGCTGCAGGTGCATGCCTTGTCCGCGGCAGATACGCCCGATATCGCCACGGCCATGCGCCGCGGGCTCGAGCGCATCACCGCGTTCGCCGAAACCCGTTCCGGCGCAACGGGTGAGCAGGTGCAGCACTTCATGGCCTACGGCCAGCTGTGCCACCTGATCACCACCCTCGGCCTGGATGCCGGCGAGGGCGCCTGGGCAGCCACCCTGACCGCCGGCATCCGCCACTTCGACTGACATTCATGCGCCCTCCGACGAGGGCGCCTTCTTTCAACCATCGAGTGATTGATCGATCACACACCCGGAAGGGGTCGACCCATGTCGAACATCATCGCCACCGAAGTAGTGCTGCCGGGACGCGTCGAGCCGGAGGGCCTGACCGTCGCCGACCGCGAGCTGCCGCCGCCGGGCCCCGGCCAGGCGCTGGTCCGTATGGAGGCGACGGGCGTGTCCTTCGCCGAGCAGCAGATGCGACGCGGGAAGTACTACGACCAGCCCGCGTTCCCGTTCGTGCCCGGCTACGACATCGTCGGTGAAGTGCTGGTGGTGGGCGCGGGAGTCGATCCGGCACTGGTCGGCCGCCGGGTCGCGGCGCTGACCAAGATCGGCGGCTGGAGCAGTCATCTCACGGTGTCCGCGGGCGATCTGGTGCCGGTGCCGGACGGACTGACAGCGGAGGCGGCGGAGACCTTCGTCGTCAATGGCGTCACCGCCTGGCAGATGCTGCACCGGAAGGCGAAAGTCCGGGCGGGGCAGACCATTCTGGTACACGGCGCGAACGGGGGCGTCGGTTCGACACTGGTTCAGCTGGCAAACGCGGCCGGGATCCGGGTGATCGGAACGGCGTCGGTGCGCAACGCGGACGCGGTGGCCGCACTCGGCGCGGAGCCGGTGGACTATCGCGGGGACGTCCCGGCGCGGGTGCGGGCCCTCGCGCCGGGCGGGGTGAACGCCGTATTCGATCATGTCGGCGGTCCGGGCATCGTGGACTCGTTCGCGCTGCTGGCGCCCGGCGGCACCCTCGTCTCCTACGGCACCGCGGCCACCAAGAACGAGGAAGGCAATTCCCGGCTGCCGGTCCTGAAACTGTTCACCCGCCTGTTGTGGTGGAATGCGCTGCCCAACAATCGGAATGCGTCCTTCTACAACATCTGGGCCGGACGCCGTCGGCTCAACCGTTTCCGGGCTCGCGTCGCCGAGGACCTCGGCGCGGTGTTCGACCTCGCCGAGCGCGGCGCCCTGCACCCGCAGATCGCGGCCCGAATCCCGTTGCGGGAGACCGCTCGTGCGCTTGCCCTCGCCGAATCCGGCACCGTCACCGGCAAGGTCGTCATCGTCGGCGACGCGGAAGCCTGACACCGCGACACCGATGATGCAGGCGGAAAGCAAAACCCCGGGTGTGCACGCCGTTGTGCACACCCGGGGCTTCGATCCCGGAGGGACGGATTCACCAGCCGGTGTTACCGCGGACCGGGATGTTCACGAAGCTCGGGCGATCAGGGTCGAGCTGGAGGTGTTCGGGCTTCAGACCGGTGTCGATCAGCATCGGCAGGATGGGCAGGCCCTTGGGGAAGTTGCCGGCGAAGACGTCGACGCGCAGGCGGTGGCCCGGCTGCAGGACGGCCTGGGTGCCGCCGAGCGCGATGTCGAGGGTGGTGGCCTCGCCGGGGACGGTCTCCTCACGCTTGTCCAGGGAGGTGAAGGCGCGCGGGTCGGTGTAGTCGCCGTTGGCGGAGCGGGTGCTGTCGGCCTCGTCGACCTGGCGCAGCGAGGCCATCAGCTCGCCGGAGGTCAGCACGGTCGACTGCCCGTCGGGGGCGACGTCGTTGACGGTGACGGTCCAGTAGCCGTCGGCGGCGTCCTGAACGGTGTTGAGGTGCACCGCGATCGGGCCCGAGACGGTGGTGGCCTCGGCCACCGGCGCGCTGGTGAAGGTGAGCGCGTTGGTCTCGGCGATGCGGGAGTCCTTGGCGCAGGCGTCGATCAGGTTCAGGATGCCCGCGGTGGCCTGGGCCGCGTCATTGGAGCAGACGGTGGACAGCCCGGGCGCGACGGTGAGCCGGTCGGTGTCGCCATTGGCGTCAGCGGTGAGCGATCCGTCGTAGACGCTGTTCGCGGTGCCGGAGCGCTGCGACGAGAGGTACATGCGGCGGTAGTCGGCGGCCTCGGAAACCGGTGCGGTGGGCCCGAATCCGCCCTGGGTGGTCCAGCCGCCGCCCTGCTGCTTCAGGGTCACCGGGCCGTACTGATCGATGCCGTTGTCGATGCCCTTGAGCCACTTGTCGAACCAGGCGCGCTGCAGCACGTCCAGGCGCGGCGGCGCCCCGACCCGGTTGACATCCGCGCCGGAGGTGACGTGGTAGGTGTTGCCCATGAGCAGCTGCTTCTGGCCGGGCGGCAGCGGAATCTGGTTGTAGATCTTGGATTCCGAGTAGGTGAACAGGTCGTGCCAGCCGCCGGTCACGAAGGTCGGCACCTGGATCTTGGCCGGGTCGCCCAGCCACTCCTGGCGTTCCTGGCTGAGGCCGTTGAGCATGTCCTTGACGCGCGGGTCGATGCTGTTCATGTCCGTGCTGGTGTAGGCCGACATGAGCACATCGAGGTAGCCGAAGGGATCGTCGACGCGATCCCGCAGCCATTTGAAGTCGAAGGTGCCGTTGGCGATCGAGGCCACGTCCGGCACCCACTTGAGGCCGTTGATGGCGCTCAGCCACAGCGGAATGAAGTTGAAGCCGAAGCCGCCGCCGGGCGCGAGCACATCGTCGATGAGGTCGCTGCCCGGCACGATGGGGAAGATGGCCTTCAGCGCGGGCGGCTGCTTCTCGGCAGCCTGCACCTGGTTGATGGCCGAGTAGGACAGGCCGTTCATGCCGATTCGGCCATTGCTGAAGCCCTGCTTGGACGCCCAGTCGATGACCTCGACGGTGTCCTGCTGTTCGCGGCCGCGCAGCATGTCCCACTCGCCCTGCGAGAATCCGGTGCCGCGCACGTCCACGACGACCTGCGTGTACCCGGACTTGATGAGCTGGCGGTCGACGGAGAAGTTGCGGAGTTCGCCGTTGCCCGCCGCGTTCAGCAGTTCACCGAAGCCGGTGAGCGGAGTGCCGTCGAGGTGAATGTTGCGGAAGACGTCGAGGAGCGCGTCGGACAGTCCGGGAATGGCGAAGGCGCTGTCGGCGACGTTCGACACCAGCTTGGTATAGGGCGTCATATTGACGACGGTCGGCGTCGGGGTGTCGATGGGATGGCCCGCGGCGTCGGCCGGGTGGTAGACATTGGCCTTCAGAACGGTGCCGTCACTCATGGTGATCGGGACGTCCCAGTCGATGAAGACGTTGGGGTACTGCTGCTGCCCGTCTTCGGTGGTGGTCCATTCGGCGCCTGCGGCACCACCGTCGGGTCCGGCCGGGATGGCGGCATCGGCGGTGATGCCGATGACAGGCAGGAGCAGAGCGGCCGCGGCGGCAGAGACCGTGGCCCGTAGCGCGTGCTTCATCGAACGTGATCTACCTCTCGCAGATGGTCGAACGCCCAGCAGCATATCTACTGCGAAGTAAGTTGCAAACCCCGGTTACAGACACCGATTTGAATTGGCAACGCTTCGGCAAATTCTTTTGCGAGACAGGGAGATACCCTACGGTCACGTAGTGAGACGCGGATCACAGTGGCGGATAAGGCATTCCGATCGAGGCTTCGACACGAAAACTTCGCCGGAAATGAAAAACGCGCTGTGACCGCATAATTCGGTCACAGCGCGAGTTTCGTTTACGAATTACTTGCCGCCCTGGCTTGCCACGGCGGCGGCGCCCGCCGCGGCGGCCTCGGGGTCGAGGTATTCGCCCTTGCCGATCGGCCGCAGGTTCTCGTCCAGCTCGTACTTGAGCGGGATACCGGTGGGGATGTTCAGCTCGGAGATCTCCTCGTCCGAGATGTTCTCCAGGTGCTTCACCAGGGCGCGCAGCGAATTACCGTGCGCGGCAACGAGAACCGTCTTGCCCGAGCGCACATCGGCCGCGATGGTGTCCTCCCAGTAGGGAACCATGCGGGCCACGACGTCCTTGAGGCACTCGGTGCGCGGCACCTCGATGCCGGCGTAGCGCGGGTCACCGTCCTGGCTGTACTCGCTGTCCACCTCGATCGGCGGCGGCGGGGTGTCGTAGCTGCGGCGCCACAGCATGAACTGGTCGTTGCCGTACTGCTCCTTGATCTCCGCCTTGTTCTTGCCCTGCAGCGCGCCGTAGTGGCGCTCGTTCAGGCGCCAGTCGCGGACCACCGGAATCCAGTGCCGGTCGCAGGCGTCGAGGGCATTGTTGGCGGTGCTGATGGCACGGCGCAGCAGCGAGGTGTAGACGATATCCGGCAGAATCCCGTGCTCGGCGAGCAATTCACCGGCACGCTTGCCTTCCGCGACACCCTTGTCGGTGAGACGAACATCCACCCAACCGGTGAACAGGTTCAGGGCATTCCATTCGCTCTCGCCGTGGCGCAGCAACACGAGGGTGTACGTCATGGGGTCATCCTCCCACGCGGGGTTTCGCCTGCATTCGCGGCCCCGAGCGCGAGAATCGCGGCACCCTGCAGGGTGGCCTGATCGGTCAATTCGGACGGCACCACGCGCAGCCCGCGCAGGAACTTCAGCCGCGCGTGCGCCGCGGCGGCGGTCCGCAGCGGACCCCACAGCGGTTCGCCGGATTGCGCGAAGCCGCCACCGATGACCACGAGATCGGTGTCGAGCAAGGCGGCGGCCGAGGCGACAGCCGTCCCGATCGCGGTGCCCGCCCGCTCGAGAGCAGCCACGGCGATCGGCTCCCCCGCGTGCGCCGCGGCCGCGAGCTCCACCCCGGTCGTTCCGGTCCACCCCTGCCGCCGCGCCCAGCGCACCGAGGATTTGCCACTCGCCACGGCCTCGACACAGCCGAATCCGCCGCAGGCGCAGGGCTCGTCCTGACCGGGCACGACAATATGACCGACATGCCCGCCATTTCCGGTGCGCCCCATGACAACCCGGTCATCGGAGATGATGCCCCCACCGATTCCCGACGAAACAGTCATGGCGAGCACATTCGACACCCCGCGCGCAGCCCCGAAACGCTGTTCGGCCAGCACCAGGCACACACCGTCGATGGCGAACCGGATCTCGGCCTCCGGAAACAGTTTCCGCACCGCGTCCACGATCGCGAACCCGTCGCCCCACTCCGGAATATTGAGCGGCCCGCAAACTCCCGCAGCCACATCCACCGGCCCGGCCGATCCGATGCCCACCGCACTGATCCGGGCATCCTCGGCAACGTCGGTCAGCAATGCCCGGCAGGCATCCCACACCCCGGATTCCGGCACCGCGATCCGCCGCGGTTTCCCCACCGCTCCATCCGGATTCACGGTCGCCGCCGCGAATTTGGTCGCTCCGATATCCAGCGCTAGTACCGTCATCGCCGACCGCCTCCTGTGCGCTTCCGTGTCCCGATGGCCCGGCCGATTGTCGCGCACGGAGCTCGTTCTCCGTATGCCACGGTGACAACTGATTTCGTAACGGTCGGGGTAACTTGTCGGGGACGTCCAAAATCGGTTCGGCTCCCAGCCTCCGGCACGCGTTCCCGATGCCGACGGCTCTCAGCCGTGCGCTGAAGTCGCGCGGAGGCGGGTCAGTCCACGAGGTGTTCGAAGGCGCGGAGGTTCTTCAGCGATTCGCCGCGAGAGACCCGCCATTTCCATTCTTTGCGAATGGCTTCGGCGAAGCCGAGTTCGAGGAGGGTGTTGAAGTCGGCGTCGACGGCCTCGAGGATCTGGCCGAGCCAGCGGTCGAGTTCGTCGGGGGTGACACGGTCGTTGGACATGCGGCCGACCAGGTAGATGTCGCCGACGCGGTCGAT
The DNA here is from genome assembly GCF_044766925.1 of Nocardia sp. NPDC101769. Classification (NCBI taxonomy): domain Bacteria; kingdom Bacillati; phylum Actinomycetota; class Actinomycetes; order Mycobacteriales; family Nocardiaceae; genus Nocardia; species Nocardia sp. NPDC101769. Next base: position 41,399 of record NZ_JBIWMX010000026.1, read on the forward strand.
GGTGTAGGCCACGCCGTAGAGGCGGCGGTTGCGGCGGAGCAGGAATTTGTAGACGCCCTCGAAGTTCTCGTCGGGCTTGCGGCAGACGAAGGACTCCATGCGGACGCCGTGCTTGCCGACACTGACCCCGATGACGGTCTTGAGCTTGCGTTCACCGGGGAGCACCACCACGAACAGGTCGGGGGCGTCGCGGGTGTACTCGATCTCGCGTTCGCGCAGTGTCTCGTCGATGAGTTGCGCGGTGGCGCGGGCGGTTTCGTCGTTCAGGCCGCCGGTGCTTGCATGCGGGCGGGGCGTCCACTCCTCGGTGCGGTCGGCCTCGCTCATCTGCGTACTGCTCCCATCCGACGCCGCCATGCCGGCTCGAGTTCTAGTCGTGTTGACCTCGGGCTACCGCCAGTTCTTGCTATTGATCTGGCGTGATTGCTGTCGGTGTGCAGGTTACCGCTGTGCGGGCGGACGATCGGCGACCGGGCGAGCGCGGCGGCATAGCTGTCGAGCAACGCCTCGGCCGTGTGCGCCCAGGAGAAGTTGGCGGCGTGCCCGACCGCGGCCCGGCCCATCTCCTCCAACCGGCCCGGATCGTCGAGCAGCGAATGCAGGGCGGCTGCCCAGTCGCCGGTCTGGTGACCGGGGACCAGCAGGCCTGAGACGCCGTCGTGGACGGCGGTGCTCAGCCCGCCCACATCGGCGGCGAGCACAGGGGTGCCGCTGGCCTGCGCCTCGATGGCGACCAGGCCGAAGGACTCGTTGTAGCTGGGTACGGCCACCAGGTCGGCGGCCCGGTAGACCTGCACCAGCCGGTGCGCGGGCTGGGGCGGCAGGAAGGTGACCCGGTCCGAAATGCCCAGGGCCGCAGCCAGTTCGATCAGGGCCTCGGGCTTCTTCAGGCCGCTGCCGGACGGGCCGCCCACGATCACCACGCGCAGCGGGCGTTGCGGCGGGGTCGGCAGGGCGGCCTCCTCGGCCAGCACCTGGGCGGCCGCGCGCACCAGCACGTCGGGGGCCTTGAGCGGCTGGATGCGCCCGATGAAGGCGACGATGCGCTCGTGCGCGGGCAGGCCGAGTTGGCGGCGGGCGGCGAGCTTGTCGCCGGGCTGGTAGCGGGTCAGGTCGGCGCCGGGCAGAGCCACATCGATGTGGTCGGGGTCCGCGCCGTACAGCTCGATCAGCTGGCGGGCCTCATCGGCGGTATTGGCGACCAGCCGGTCGGCCTCGGCGACGATCTGCTTCTCGCCGATCTCCCGGACCGCGGGCTCAGGGCAGTCACCCTCGGCGAGGTAGGCGTTCTTGACCGCGGCCAGGGTGTGGGCGGTGTGGACCATGGGCACCCGCCAGCGGTCGCGGGCCAGCCAGCCGACCTGTCCGGAGAGCCAGTAGTGCGAGTGGATGAGGTCGTAGTGGCCGGGCAGATTGCGGGCCTCGGTGCGCAGCACCTCGGCGGCGAAGGGACACAGCTGGGTGGGCAGATCGTGCTTGTCGAGCCCCTCGAAGGGCCCGGCGGCCACGGTGCGGACCAGCACGCCCGGCGCGGCCTCGACCACCGGCTCGTCATTGGAGGAGGTCGCCCGGGTGAAGATCTCGACCTCGGTGCCGCGACGGGCCAGTTCGATGGCGGTCTGCAGCACATAGACGTTCATGCCGCCCGCGTCGCCGGTCCCGGGCTGGGCCAGTGGTGAGGTATGCACCGATAACACGGCAATTCGATTGGGCCGTATGTCCGGGCGCTGACTCACCACTCCAGTGTGCACGGGGGTAGTAACACCCCATGCACGGGTTACCTTCCCAAGTGAGGTCGATCACAACTCGCGTGAGCCGCTCGAGGGCTTCGCCCCCGAACTCCCGCGACGCGCGATTACCCCAGCGCCTCAACGAAATTGGTGATCTCCGTCACGAACCGGCTGGGATCCTCGATGAACAGGCCGTGCTGCGCGCCCTCCCAGTAGGAGGTCCGCACGTCCGGCGCGGTGTCGGCGATATAGCGGCCGTTCTCGATCGGCACGACCGGGTCGGCGGTGCCGTGCAGGACCAGCACCGGCACGTCCAGGCCGCGCAGGGTCTCGGTGTTGTCGACGGTGCGATAGAACAGGGCCTTGCGCACCCGGGGCAGGGTGGCGATGCTGCCGCCGAACAGGCGCTGGGCGTCCACGCCCTTGTCGCGGCCCGGCCCGGTATTGGCATTGCCGAAGGCGGCGAATCCGCGCATGGCCTTGCCCGCACTCTCGTCGAAGACATCGGGTATGGCCTTGGCCATCCCCGGACCGGTCTCCGCGCCTTCGACGCCGCGCCCGATATTGGCCTGGGAACCGGTGTAGACGATGCCCGCAATCGCGCCGGTCCCGTAGGCGGTCAGGTAGTCGGACAGCACAATGCCGCCATAGGACCAGCCCAGCAGGATCGCGCCGGAGGAGATGTCCTCGGCGGCGAGCACCGCGGCGATATCGGCTGCCCAGTTCTTCGGGTCGTCGTATCCGGCCTCGGGGGCGTCGGAGTAGCCGTGACCGCGCAGGTCGACCGCGATCACCCGGAAGTGCTCGGCGAGCAGGTCGGCAGATCGGCCCCAGCAGAGCAGGTTGCCGGACCAGCCGTGCAGGAGAACGAGCGGCCGGGCCCCCTCCGGACCGGTCACCCGGTAAACGATGGTCGTGCCGTCCGCGCTTGCTACTTCCCGAATCGCCATAGGAGTGAGGCTAACCACCCGCGACGCACCGGCGACACGCCGTGCCTAAGCTCAGGGACATGAGCACTCGTACCGCTGTGGTGACCGGAGCCAGTTCGGGTATCGGCGAGGCAACCGCCCGCGAACTCGCCAAGCAGGGGTACCACGTGTACGTCGGCGCCCGGCGGGTCGATCGGCTGGAGCAGCTGGCCGCGGAGATCGGCGGGACCGCGCTGCCGCTGGATGTGACCGACGAGGAGTCGGTGCGCGCCTTCACCGAGGCCGTCGAGCGCTGCGATGTGCTGGTCAACAATGCCGGTGGCGCGAAGGGCCTGGCCCCGGTGCTCGAGGCGGATCTGGACGACTGGCGCTGGATGTGGGAGACCAATGTGCTGGGCACGCTGCGGCTCACGAAGTCGTTGCTGCCCAAGCTGATCGCCTCCGGTGACGGCCTGATCGTCACCATCACCTCGGTGGCCGCGTTCTCCACCTACGACAACGGTTCCGGCTACACCTCGGCGAAGCACGCGCAAGCGGTACTGCATCGGACGCTGCGGGGCGAGCTGCTGGGTCAGCCGGTGCGGCTGACCGAGATCGCGCCGGGCGCCGTGGAGACCGAATTCTCGCTGGTGCGTTTCGGTGGCGACGCCGAGCGCGCGGCGAGTGTGTACCGGGGCATCGATCCGCTTGTCGCGCAGGACATCGCGGAGATCGTGGGCTTCGTGGCCTCACGTCCGCCGCACGTCAATCTGGACACCATTGTCGTCAAGCCGCGCGATCAGGCCGAGTCGGGACGTTTCGCCCGCCGCTCGTGAAGTCACCCCTTCAGGGGTAGGTCAAATGGTGTTGTGCCGCAATGTAGTTCACCTCACATGATCTGAATCATAGATTTTTCAAAACCGAAATACCGGCACTGCTAGCGTCGCCCGCAACCGAGGGCTGCTGGGAGTGAACATGGTGAGATCACGAATCGAGGCGGTCGGGTCCTATCTGCCCGACACCGAGATATCGACCGCGGAGTTGCTGGCCCAGCTGGCCATCGACTCCCCCATCGACCTGGAGCGCATCAGCGGCGTGCGGCACCGCCGCCGCTGCGCCGAGAACGAGGATTCCCTGAGCGTCGCCCTGGCGGCGGCGCGGACCGCACTGGACAATTCGTCCTATGACGCTGCCGATCTGGATATCGTCATCTCCTGCTCCATCACCCGCATTCGCGACGGCGAATTCTGTGTGGAGCCGTCCTTCGCACTCATGATCCGCAATGAACTCGGCGCGACCGGAGCCATCCACTTCGACGTCTCCAATGCCTGCGCGGGCATGATGAGCGGAGTTCTCGTGCTGGATCGCATGATTCGCGCGGGCATGGTGAAACGCGGGCTGGTGGTTTCCGGGGAGTACATCACGCCCATCTCCGATACCGCCGTGCGTGAGATGTCCGAAAAATACGATCCGCAGTTCGCCTCGCTGACCGTCGGAGACGGTGCGGCCGCGGTCATTCTGGACGGCGAGGGCAGCACCGACGAGGGCATCGACTACATCGAACTCAATACCAGCGCAGGCTTCGCGCAGTTGTGCCTGGGCATGCCCAGCGACCGCAGTTCCGGTATCGCGCTGTACACCGACAACCGGGCCATGCACAACGAGGCCCGCTATCTGCTGTGGACCACCCGGCAGCGGGATTTCCTGCGCGAGAACAACAGCAGTTTCGCGGCGGAGGGCTACGACCACGTGATTCATCATCAATTCAGCGCGCCCGCGGTGGAATTGGTGTCCAAGATCGCCGAACGCGAATTCGACGCCCCGGTGCCGCCCGCGCTCATGGTTCTGGACCGCTACGGCAACACCGCATCCACCTCGCATTTCGTGGTATTACACGATGCGCTCAAACAACAGCGGATAGCGTCCGGGGCGAAAGTACTGATGGTGCCCGCGGCTTCCGGTGTCGTGGCCGGGTTCCTGTCGGTGACGCTCGGCGACCTTCGGGTGTGATGCAGCATGGGAATCGTCATTTCTTCCGTAACCACCGAAATCGGCGGCGGCAGCTCCATCGAGCAGGCGGCGGCCGCGGCGCGCAGGGCCATCGCGGAGGCCGGCGCCACGCCGGAGCAGATCGACGCGCTGATCAATACCGGCGTCTATCGCGACTCGAACATGGTGGAACCGGCCATGTCCGCGCTGATTCAGCAGCAGGCCGGCATCGGGCTGGAGTATCGCAGCGGCGACGTGCCGTGTCTGTCCTTCGATCTGATGAACGGCGCCTGCGGCATGCTCAATGCCATCCAGGTCAGCCAGGCGCTGCTGGAGGCCCCGACCGTGCACCGGGTGCTGCTGGTCTCCGGTGACGCGCACCCGTCGAAGTCCCCCGAACCGCAGCCGGGCTTCCCGATCAAGCCGGTGGGCGCGGCCATGCTGCTGGAAAAGCGGCCGGGCACAGCCGGATTCGGGGCGCTGCACATCAGCGCCACCGACGGGCGGCCCGCGGCGGAGGGCTTCGTGCGGCTGTCGGACATGGGCGCGACCGGCCGGTCCTCGATCACCGTGAACTGCACCGGCGATGTCGAAGAGCTACTGCGCCACGCGGTTTCGGCGGCGACCGAGGCCCTCGACGTGGCCGACGCTCCCCGCGCGCGGACGGTGCTCATCTGCGGGCGGCCCACCGCCGGATTCCCCGCACTGCTGGCCGAGCGCCTGAGCATCGCGCCGGAGGCGGTCGGCGCCGACGACACCGAGCGCTCCGCCTCCCCGCGCTTCGACGCGCACACCTCGGCACTGTCGGTCGCGTATCTGGCGGCCCGCGACAGCGGCAAGCTCGAGCGGGCCGACGTAGCCTTGTTCGTGGCCGCCGGGGCCGGGCCGTCGGCCGCGGCCATCGCCTACCGCCTGCCGAAACCGTAAGCCGGGGCCAGGAATCCGCCGGGAGAGGCCATGAACGAACTGTGGGTGATCGTGCCCGCCTACAACGAGGAGCACGGCATCGCCGGCACGCTGTCCGCCCTGGCCGGGCAGCGGGACCGGGACTTCACGCTGCTGGTGGTGGACAACAACTCCACCGACGCCACCGTCAAGGTGGTGCGCGATTTCGCGGACACCCATCCGGGCCTGCGCGTCGAGGTGATCACCGAGCTGCGCAAGGGCACCGGCGCGGCCGCCGACACCGGCATGCGGCACGCCATCGCGGCCGGTGCGACCCGGCTGGCCCGCACCGACGCCGACTGCCTGCCCGCCCCCGACTGGACCGCGCGCATCCGGGCCGCCTTCGACTCGGGGCTGCGGCTGATCAGCGGACAGCTCATCCCGCGCACCGACGAGGGCGTGCGGCTGCGCGACCGCACCGTCATCCTGGTCGCGCTGGAGGTGGCCTCTCTGTTCGGGAAATTCCGGCCCGGCAACCGTGATCCGCGCTACCTGGGTCCGTATGTCATGACCCCCGGCTGCAATATGGCCATCACCGCCGAACTGTACGAGGCCGCAGGCGGATTCCCGCGCACCGCCATCGAGGAGCTGCACGAGGATCGGGCGCTGGTGAACGCCGTGCGCACGCTCACCACCGACTACGGGCTGCGCCGGGACGTGCGGGTGTACGGCTCCAACCGGCGCGTGCGAGCCTGGGGTGTGCGCAAGACTCTCGCCTGGTACGCCGACCACCGCTACAAACCGGAGCTGGTGGATATCCGGTGAACGCTGGATACCCCTCGGCGGGTGAGGATTTCACCGCGCTGCTCCGCGAGCAGGTGCTGCGCACCCCCGACGCGCCCGCGCTGGGCATGATCGGCGAACCGCCGCTCAGCTTCGCCGAACTCGACGCCCGCGTCCGGCTGGTCGCGAAACGCCTGCACGGCAACGGCTTCCGGCCCGGCGACCGCATGCTGTTCTCCATCCGGCCCTGCGTGGACGCCGTGGTCATGGTGTTCGGGACCATCGCGGCGGGTGGCACCATCGTGTTCGTGGACCCGGGCGTCGGGCCCGAATTGTTCGCACGCCGCCTGGAATTGGTGGAGCCGAGCTGGGCGGCCACGGAATCGCTGCTGTACCTGCTGAGCGGGCCGCTGCGCGGATTCGGACGCCGGCTCGGGCTATCGCTGCCCGAGTTCGGCCGGCTGCCGGTGCGGCACATCCGATGCGGGCCGCGGCTACCGGGCACGCCGCGCGGGGCCCTCCCGCTGCGGCAGCTGGCGGGTTCCGAGCCCGGTTGGCGAGGTCCCGCGACCACATCGACCTTCGACGCGCCCGTCGAGGACCCCGACGCCGAGGCGCTCATCGTCTTCACCTCCGGCACCACCGCCGACCCGAAAGCCGTTGTGCACACCCGCGGTTCGCTGGGTGCGGGCCTGGCGGCCATGGCGGGCTGCACCACCCTCATGCCCGGCTCGCACCTGCACACCGAACAGCTGATGATGGGTCTGCCCGCGGTGCTGGAGGGCGCGCGCTGGTCCATGCCGCGGTACCCGCGTTTCGGCACCCACATCGACCCGATCGGCTTCGCGCGCACCCTCGGCCCGGCGACGCATGCCTTCTTCACCCCTGCCGACCTGGCGGTGGTGCTGGACGCCATCGAGGCCGGGCGGCTGGTCGCGCCGATACACCTGGAGGAGATCACGCTGGGCGGCGCCCCGGTCACCACCGCGCTGTTGCGCCGTGCTCGCGCCGCCCTCCCGGACACCGAATTCCTGGCCGTCTACGGCATGACCGAGATCCTGCCGGTGGCCATCACCTCCGGCGCGGACAAGCTGGCCTTCGAGGGATCCGGGGATCCACTCGGCCCACCGGTCGAGGGCGTGGACGCGCGCCTGGCCGACGACGGCGAGCTCATCCTCTCCGGCCCCAACCTGTGCCACGGCTACCTCGGGGAACCGCCGCTGAAGGAGATCGCCACCGGCGACCTGGCTCGCTTCGAGGGCGACACCCTGGTGCTCATGGGCCGCAAGAAGGACATGATGATCCGCGGCAAGACCAATATCTATCCGGGCCTGTACGAACCGGCCATCGCGGGCGTCGAGGGCGTGCGGCAGGCCATCATGGTCGGCATTCCCGACGAGATCGGCGACGAGCGCATCGTGCTGGCCGTGGTGCCGGACCCGGACGCCTTCGATATCGCGGACCGGCTACGCCGCGAATTACCGTCCCTGATCGATGTTTCCGCGCTGCCGGACGACATCGTGCTGGTCGCGGAGATCCCGGTCGGCGGGCGCACCAGCAAGCCCGACCGAGCCGCGCTACGCGCCCGGCTGACCCAGCGGCTCGGCTGAGGGATCCGGGCGCTCGCGCAGCGCGGTCAGCATCGCGTCCGCGAAATCCGCGGCCCGTCGCTCGGACAGGACCGGTTCCGCGTAGCAGAACCCGAGGCGCATTTCCCCGTGCGTCGTCGCGACCGATACCGTCAGGACGCTCACACAGGAATTCGACGCGGCCAGCGTCAGTCCCGAAAGTCGCCACGCCCCGGCCGTTTCCGGGAATTCGACCCGCCCCAGGTTGGTGAGCGACACATTCCACGGCGCCCGCCGATCCACCAGGTCCGCCAGGCGCCGGCCGGATTCGAGTGCCCGCGGCGTCCCGAATCGCATACCCGCCACCGTCGCCAGATGCCGCCGCTGCCGCACCCCGCGCTCGAGTTGCCGCTTCACCGACCGGGCCGCGGTCCACAGCGGAACTCCGAACGGCACGAATCCGACCAGCACCGGCGCATAGATCCCCAGCTCATCGTCGGCCGGACGCGGGGAGAGCAATTCCCGGAAATCCACGGGCGACCCGATCCCGGCGGTTCCGCTCCCCCCGGAATTCGAGGCGCCGATCGCGGACGCCGCCGCCGCGGCCAGCGCCCCGTGCACGGTGACTCCGGCGCGCCGGCAGTCGGTCACCAACGCCGCCAGCGCTTCCCGATCGAGCACCCGGTGCACGGCCCTGGTTCGCCGCTCCGGCAGCGCCACCCGCGCACCGGCCACGCGCTGCGGCCGCTGCCCGAGCGCGGCCGCCTGATCGAACAGCGTCGTATACGCCCATCGCCACATCCCCCGCGCCCTGGCGGGAATCAGATCATCCGCGGCCGGAACTCCCGCACGTTCCACCAGCCCGGCACTCGTCCCCGCCGCATGCCCGATCAGCTTCCGCAGCAACGCCATCAGCGACCGGCCGTCCACGATGATGTGCGAGATCGTGAGCACGATGTCATGGAACTCGTCCGCGGTCCCCGCCCCGACCGCGATATCGACAATGCGCGCCAACCCCTTCGCGGTGTCGAAGGGATAAGCCATCTCTACATCGATCTCCCGCACCCACGCCTCGGAATCGCGGGACTCCATGCGCTGCACCGGAATCCCCGGCTCGACCAACTCCCGGAACCACGGATCCCGGCCCGCCTCATCCACCACTCCGACCCGCAACAGCGGATACTCCGCCACCAGAGCCGCGGCCGCCTCTTCCAGCCGCCGCGCCGAAACTCGGCCGTGAACCCGCACCCGCCCACAGCAATTCGACGGCGACAGTCGGTCGATGATCCAGAACCACCGCTCCGAGGGACTCAGGGCGCGCACATCGGCCGAGGTCGAGTTCCCGGACATGCCCCGACACTATCCGGGATCACCGACTCCGCCAACCCACCGCAGTAGGGGGATTGCGACTGTCGCGGAAGGGTTTTCAGCGGCCGCCGACGGGCTGGGGCGCGAGTGGGGTGGCCGAGATCTGGTTCTTCGGCTCGCCCTGCAGCGCCGAGAGACCCTTCCAGGTCTCCCAGTCGATGGTCCAGTCGTAGATGTCGCCGTCCGCCGCGGAGAGCTGGATGCGGGTGCCGGTGATCTCGACCGGATCGCCGTAGAGGGCGGTCGGGAAGTAGGCCTGGGCATCGGTCGGGCTGAGGTTGATGCAGCCGTTGGTGACGTTCGAATTGCCCTGGGCGGACACCGATTCCGGATTGGCGTGAATGAACTCGCCATTGTTGGAGATGCGCACGGCCCAGCGTTCCCGCACGTTCGTGTAGAACGGCGGGTTGGACATCATGAAGTCCTCGTACTTCTCGGTCACCACATGGATGCCGGAGCGGGTGACATTGCGGTCCTGGTTGCCTTCGCCGTAGCTGCAGGCGAAGTCGAAGACGGTCTGCCCGTCGCGCACCACCTGAACGCGGTGGGTGGGGGCGGCGGCCTTCACGATCTGAGCGCGGCCGATGCGGAAGTCGGAGGTGAGGTCGGAGTCGCCGAACAGCCCGCCGCCCATGTCCAGGCCGTACAGCTTGGCGCCGACGTGCACGGTGGTGCCCGGCTGCCAGTACTCGCGGGGCCGCCAGTGCACCCGGGAGCCGCCGTTGTCGTCCTGCAGCCACGCCCACGAGCCCTCGGTGGCCGGGGTGGCGGTGACGACGAGCGCCTTCTCGACCGCGGCCTTGTTCTCGACGTGCCCCTTGAACTGGAGCATGATCGGCGCCGCGATGCCGACCTCCTGGCCGTCACCGATATTGATGGTGGCGGGCGCGGTGTTCTTGGGGCTGATGGTGGTGAACTTGCCGTCGATCGCCACCGGCTTGCTGTCGGTGCCGATGGCGGTGCCGGACCAGGTGTAGGTGGCGCCGTAGCCGAGCGGTTCGTTCACCGTGAATTTGCTGTGAGTGGCATCGAAGGTGCCGGTTACCTGCTTGCCATTGGAATTGGTCAGCGCCAGCTGATCGATGCGGCCATTGCTGACCGTCGCCGACACGGCGGTGGTCGGATTGACATTGTCGGTGCCGCTACCCGGCTCCAGCTTGACGGACGCGACCGGAGCGGCCGGCTGCGCGGGGCCGCCACCACCCTTGTTCGACGACGAACACGCCGCCGCGATCACTGCCGTCGACGCCACCAGAGCGGCCCGCACGGCCGCTCGGCGGGACAGTCCTCGATTACTCACTTGCTCGACCCTACCCCCGCAAACCGTGTATCCCGGACGCTGAATTGATGGCGAAAGCCACTCGCTAGAGGCTGACTCCCACGGTCACAGGTTCCGGATCCAAGTGAATGCCGAAGCGCTCAGCAACCCCCTCGCGAACCGTGCGAGCGAGGGTCACCAGATCGGTCGCGGTAGCCGCGCCCCGATTGGTCAGCGCCAGCGTGTGTTTGGTCGACAAACGCGCTGGAGACCCGTCGCCCGGAAAGCCCTTGGCGAAGCCGGCGCGCTCGATGAGCCAGCCCGCCGAGAACTTTACCCCGCCGTCCGCGGGATAGGTGGGCACGGCCACGTCCGCCCCCAGATGTGACGCGATCGCCGCGCGCACCGCCGCCACCCGCGCGTCTGGAATGACGGGATTGGTGAAAAACGAACCCGCACTCCAGGTGTCGTGATCCGCCGGATCCAGCACCATACCCTTACCCGCCCGTAAACGCAGCACCGCTTCTCGCACCTCGGCCGCGGGACGGGACTCGCCCTCGGCCGCACCGAGCGCATGCGCCAGCTCGCGATAGCCGAGCGGCGCACTGGAACCGTCCGCACGCAGCGCGAATTCGACGGCCAGCACCACCGCGGCATCGCTGTGCTTGAGAACCGAAGTGCGATAACCGAATCCGAGCTCGGACGGCTCGGCCCAGCGAATCTCACCGGTGGCGCGGTCCAGCAACCGCACCCGGCGCAGCAAACCCGCCACCTCGACGCCGTACGCGCCGACATTCTGAACCGGTGTGGCACCGGCCGAACCGGGAATTCCGGACAGGCATTCCAGCCCGCCGAATCCGGCCGCCACCGTGGCGGCCACCACCGCGTCCCAGTTCGCACCCGCCTCGGCGATCGCGGTCTCACCGCTGATCTGCACGCCCTCGGTCGCGATCCGCACCACGACCCCGTCGAAGCCGTCGTCACCGATCAGCAGATTGGAGCCGCCCGCGATGAGCAGCACCGGAATTCCGGCCGCGTCCAGTTCGCGCACGGTCGCCACCAGGGCGTCGGTGGTCGCGCAGTCGGCGACCGTGGCCGGGCCGCCGACCCGCAGGGTCGTCAGCTCGGCCAACGGCACCGCGGCACGCAGCCGCGCACCGGTTGCCGTCAGCCGGTCCCGCAGGTCGTCGAACGACACCACCCGAGAAGTACGCACAGGCACAGACGGTAGCCTGTCCGACCATGGCGACACCTCTGGCCTTCACTGCGCACTCGACACATCCCATGGCCGCGGTGCGCGCGGCGTTCGCCGACGAGCAGTACTGGAAGGACCGCATCGAAGCGGTCGGCGGTCCCAATGCCCGCATCGAGAACCTTGTCATCATTGGTGACCAGGTGCGCGTCGACATGGTGCAGACGATTCCGGCCGAGGAGCTGCCCGCGCAGATCACCGCGATCAAGCCCGACGGCCTGACCATTCCGCGCACCGAGACCTGGCACGGCAGCGGCGGCACCGTCGAGGCCCACGTCGAGGGCGCGCCCGCCACCGTGAACGGCACCCTGACCGTCACCGACGACGGCTCCGGCTCCACCTTCGTGGTGGACGGCTCCATCGACGTGAAGATCCCATTGTTCGGCAAGAAGATCGAGGCCGCCATCCAGCAGCACCTCACCGAACTGCTGGAGCGCGAGGCCGTGTTCACCGACATGTGGCTGAGTTCGCATTGAGCAGCTGGGTTCACAGCCGACGACCCGCCCTGAGATCGCACTGACCGGGGTCGCCCGGCAGTAACCTGAGCGATCGTGTCACGCCGACTCGACTACTCCGCGCGGTATCCGCTGCACACCACGCAAGAGGTGTACGCCGCGATGATGAACCGCGAACACTGGGATGCCCGCATCGAGGAACTGCGCAAGCACTCCCCGAACGACATCGTCAGGCTCGACTCCGGGGACCATGGCATCACCGTCGAACTGCGGCACGTGCTACCCCGCGACACCCTGCCCGAGATGGCGCAGATGGTGGTGCACAAGGACATGGTGATCACCCGCCGGGAAACCTACGGCCCCTACGGACCCGAGGTGTCCGGCGAGTACACCGCCGAAATCCCCAACAGCCCAGGCACTCTCGGAGGCACCATGCGATTGTTCCCCACCGAGACCGGTTGCACGCTGCGCACCTCCTCGCGGGCCCAGGTCCACCTTCCGTTCTTCGGGCGCCGGCTCGAACAGCTCATGCTGGTCAACCTGGTGGACCTGTTCCGCGCCGAAGCCGAGGTGACGAAGGTTTGGCTGGATCAGCAGCACCCCGTCGGGTAGCCAAGCCGATCGGCACGATCACCCGCGGCACCACCGGCATCAACAGGCTGCGCCGCGGCGATCGCTGGATGGCACACGACCCCCTCGTCGCCGGGCGATTGCTGGATGCCGGGGATCCGCTCGTGGTGGATCTCGGATACGGCGCCAGCCCCGTCACCACCCTGGAGATGGCGGCCCGGCTGCGGACCGTGCGGCCCGACCTGCGGGTGGTCGGCCTGGAGATCGATCCGGACCGCGTGGTTTCCGGCCGGGACGGGGTGGTGTTCGCGCGCGGCGGTTTCGAACTCGCGGGCCTGCGCCCGACCCTGGTACGCGCCTTCAATGTGCTGCGCCAATACCCGGAATCCGCCGTCCCCGCAGCCTGGTCGACCATCCAGTCCGGTCTGGCTCCGGACGGCCTCCTCCTCGACGGCACCTGCGACGAACTGGGCCGCCGCTGCGCCTGGATCCTCCTCGACCGCACCGCACCGCGCTCCCTGACCCTCGCCTGGGACCCCTTCACCGTCGAAACCCCCTCCGACATCGCCGAACGCCTCCCCAAGGCCCTCATCCACCGCAATATCCCCGGCGAACCCATCCACACCCTGCTCACCGCCGCCGACCGCGCCTGGGCCGTCGCCGCGCCCCTGGCCCCCTACGGCCCCCGGGTCCGCTGGCGGCACGCCGCGAACCTCCTGCGCGAGCAGGGTTTTCCGCTCCACCCCCACCGCCGCCGCCTGCGCGACAACATGCTCACCGTCCCCTGGTTCGCCGTCGCACCCTTGCCCTGAGCGGGGGTGGCGACCGCGCCCGGATCATCGGAGCTTGTTGAGCAGCTCCTGGATCGTGCCGGAGATCGCGGCCGGGGCCATCAACGAGCGTGGGGCGAAGGGCTGACGCCAGAGGCCACCGTGGGCCGCGCCGACGGCGAAGAGGGCCTCCGGGTTGGCATTTCGGGGTTCGTCGTCCGCGAACAGATCCGCCACCAGTTTGGCGGCGAGCAGGGTGCGGGCGGTGGCGGGGTCGAAGACCTCGATGCCGAAACGGGAGGCGGCACGGTATGCCGCAGTGCGCCAAGGGTATTCGCGGGCGACGCTGCGGGTCCAGGCGGGCGGGGCGACCGTGAAGGACACGGTGTGCTCGGCCGCGCGGGCCAGGACCGCCCGCCAGCGCGGAAACCGTTGGGCCAGGGCGTAATCCGGTCCGGCCAGGGCGGGCAGATTGTCGAACAGACCCCAGGCGCCGCCCTCCGAATCGAAGATCGGGCGCGTGTAGTTGAGGCGGTAGAGCGAGTGCGGGGCCCCGCGATGCAGGAGATCCTGGGCACGGCCACGGATACCGCGCTCCGCCAAGCGATCCCGGGCCGCCGCCACCACGGAGGCGGGCACGGCGTAGGTGTCGGTCGGCGAGCCGAGCAGCGCGAGGGCGGCATCGGAATGATGCCGCAGCAGGGTTTCGGCGAGCACGTCGGACGCGGCGGCGAGCCGGACACCGGCCGCCCCGGGCAGCCCGGCATACAACCCGAGCACCGGACGGGCGTCACTGTGCGCGGTGATCCACCGGGCCAAGGCCGGAAAACTCCGGGAGATGTCCACGCCGGGTTCGCCGTCCGCGACCGGGAACCGCATGACCCCCGCCCCGGCCCTCGCGACCGCCCGCAATCGCTCCCATCGCACCCGGCCCGGACGATCCACCGCCAGCACATCCGCGCCCCACCCCAGCAGTGGCCGCAGCGGCCCGAGCTCGGCCTCCGCGCCGGTCAAGGTCAGCCGGAAACCCGGCAGCCGTAACCACTCCGGATGATCGATGACCCGCTCGATCGCCGCCACGAAGTCGGCTTCCAGAATCCCGTGGGTCTGCCATTCGGCCAGCCGAAGCCGCAGCGCGTCCTCGGCCAGCAGCAGCCCGCGCCACGGCACCTCGAGGCCTTTCACCACGGGGGCCTCGCCCGGGACCTCGGCGGTCTCGAGGACCGTCCCGCCGGCCTCGGCGTCGACATCGACGGTGTCCAGCGCCGCCACCGTGCGCCCGACCGTGAACCGCAGCATATGGCGCACCGCGCCGAGCCCCGCCCGGGCCATGCCGGTCGAGACCTCCGGCGCGCCGATGGCCAGCGCCGTCATGCCCCGGAATACCCGGTGGTAGCCGCGCCGCCAGTCCCGGCAGGTCTCCACCGACTGCGCCAGATCGGCGTCGTAGGGCCGGATCGCGTCGGCGACCACGGCCGCCGAGAACATGTCCGCGATCCGCTCGGGCGGGCCCGGCGGAAACATCAGATCCCACACGTCAGCACCGACCGTCCCCATGAGCAGTCACCCTGTCACGAAATGAGCCGGCGCAAAACTCGAGGACCACACCTCGAAAACCCCGGAGGCCCCTAACGCGGGTCCTCCTGGGCGCGGGTCAGGGCCCGGTGCAGCCGGGCCGCCGTGGCCGGATCCAGAGCGACGCTGGCGGAACGAATTTCGGCGCGGGCGCAGCGGTGGATAGCGACGGCGTCGGCCACCACCTCGTCCAGCGCGGCCTGCCCGATCCCGGCCTCGGCCAGATCCAGCACGGTCCGCAGCGGCGTGGTCACCAGGAAGGCTCCCGCCGACTCCACATCCTTGCGGGCGAAGCTGCGCCGCAGCACCACCAGCCGCGGCGACAGCGGAAACCGCCCGACCCGCGCCGACAGGTGCACGAACCGCGGCCGCAGCCGTCCCAGCCCGTGTAATTCGGCGGCGCTGTGGTGCGAGACCGCCGCGGCCCCTTCGAACCAGGCCGACCACATGGCGTACTCGTCGAGCGGCCCGTCCGGCCAGTCGGCCATCCGCAGCAACCCCACCCCCGAACGCAGAATGCTGCCGTCCCGCAGTCCGTCGCGAATCCGGACCTCACACCCGGTGCGCAGCACCTGACGGGTGGTGAAATACCCCGCGTGCCGCGCGGCCAGCTCCCGCAACGCGCGCCATCCGTACTCCGGATCGGGCTCCGGTGCCGCGTTCCCAACCATGACGTTCAGGATAAGCGGCACCCATGTGCGTTATGTCACATTCCACGCCCGCGAGCCGACACCTCACCGGATGCACAGAGCTCACACAGAAAGCTCGGGAAGAATCACCCCCATGAATTCGGAACCCACCTCGGACGACGCGATCAAGCGCGACGCCACGGTCGCGCAGCCGGACAATCCTGCCGCGCAGCCGGTCGAATTCGGCAAGCCGGACAGCACGCCCACCGAAGTCCTAGGTGGGCAGCACGACTCGCCCACCGAGGTGTTCAACGGCCAGGGCGCCACCACCGACTGGTGGAACGACCCCACCGCCCGGCACGGCGATCAGGCCACCCAGGCCCTCCACCCGGGCGAGGCGGCCTACGCCCCCGGCGCCACCGCCGGCACCGGCCACTCGACCGGTTCGGCGCCGACCACGGTGCTGCCGGTCGGCACCGGCACCTCCGGCTCGATTCCGCAGCCCGGCGGCGCGCAGCTGCCGCCCGGCACGCCGCCGCCCCCGATGAATGTCGGTGGCGGGCAGGGCGGCTCGTCCGGCAAGCCCCGAAATCGCAAGAAGACCCTGCTCATCGTGGGCCTGGTGGCGACGCTGCTGGTGGCCGGCGGCCTGGGGGGCGGGGAGGCCTACGCCCGCAACAAGGTCGAGAAGTGCATCAGCTCGCAGTTCCAGGCGCAGATGGGCTCCAAGATCGATGTGTCGTTCGGCTGGAAACCGCTGCTGCTCACCATGTTCGACCACAAGGTCAGCTCGGTGACGGTGAACAGCGACGACTCCAAGTTCGGCCCGGCGCAGGGCATGGTCGTACACGCCACCTTCGATGACGTCGAAATGTCGGACGGCGGCAAGCAGGCCACCGTCGGCAGCTCCACCGCCGACGTCACCTGGAGCACCGAGGGCATCACGAAGACGCTGGGCGGCTTGGTCTCCGGCACCACCGCCGATCCCGGCTCCGGCACGCTGAGCTTCGCGGTGCTGGGCGGCCTGGCCCAATTGCAGGTCAAGCCAAAGATTGTCGGCGACAAGATCGAGGTCGACACCGTGCAGGCCTCACTGCTCGGCTTCGGCCTGCCCACCGATCTGGTCTCGGGCATCGTGGATCTCATGACGCAGAGCCTGCAGAGCTACCCGATGGGCCTGCAGCCCACCAAGGTCGAGGTCACCAAGGACGGCCTGCACGTCGCGCTGCGGGGCGGGCACGCCGTGCTCGAGGCGGATCCGAATCAGCAGCAGCAACCGGTCAACTGCTAGTCCGGAAACCCTTCCAGCACTTCACGAGACCGCGACAGTCCCAGCCGCGTGGCGCCGGCGGCGATCAGCTCCGCCGCCTGCGCCGCGCTCCGGATACCGCCGCTGGCCTTCACCCCGAGCCGCCCGCCGACGGTCTCCGCCATCAGCCGCACGGCGTGCGCGCTCGCACCGCCGGCGGGATGGAATCCGGTGGAGGTCTTCACGAAATCCGCGCCCGCCCGCTCGGCGGCCCGGCACACCTCGGCAATGGCTTCGTCGGTGAGCGCGGCGGATTCGATGATGACCTTGAGCAGCGCCCGATCCCCGATCGCCTCGCGCACCGTGACGATGTCGGCCAGCACCGCGCTGTACTCACCGGCCCGCGCCGCGCCGACGTCGATAACCATGTCCACCTCGGCCGCACCCTGGTCCACCGCCAGCCGCGCCTCGGCCCCCTTGACCAGCGAATGATGTTTGCCGGAGGGGAATCCCGCGACCGTGGCCACCACCAGACCCGGCGCACGCACCGGCAACATGGACGGCGACACGCAGATCGCGAACACGCCCAGTTCGCGCGCCTCGTCCACGAGCGCGGCCACCCCGGCGGGCGTGGCATCGGGTGACAGCAGGGTGTGATCGATCATCGCCGCCACATCACGACGGGAAATCTGTGCCATGAGCACCGAGTTTGGCACACGCCCGGCGAATTTCGTTGCGGGCGGCCACCGTTGTCACGCAGACTTGTAGGCGTGCTGATCCGTCGTGAACGTACCGGCGATGCCGCCGCGATCGACGCGGTGCACCGCAGCGCCTTCGATCGCTCCGCGGATGCCGACGGTGATACCCCCTCTTCCGAGCCGATCGGCGACCCCGTCGAAGTCGGTCTGGTCCGTCTCCTCCGCGACGACGGTTCCGCCTGGATCCCGACCCTGTCGCTGGTGGCGGAGTTCCACGATCAGATCGTCGGGCACGTCTGCCTCACCCGGGCGACCATCGGCCCCTTCCCCGTGCTGGCCTTGGGCCCGATCGGCGTCCGGTCCGATCATCAGCGCAAGGGCATCGGCTCGGCCCTCATGCACGCCGCCCTCGGCGCCGCGGACGCCCTCGACGAACCCTTGGTCGGTCTGCTCGGCAGCCTCGAGTACTACCCGCGTTTCGGCTTCGTCCCCGGCACCCGCCTCGGCATCATTCCCGACAAACCTGACTGGACGCCGCACTTCCAGGTCCGCCCCCTGACCGCCTACGAGCTCGAGATCAAGGGCGAATTCCGCTATGCCGATGCCTTTTACGAGTCGTAGGTCTTTCGATTGCCGGGGTGGCGACTGATTTCGTGCCGCGTGGGGTAACTCTCGGGTACGCCCGGGATCGGTTCGGTGCCAACCGCCGGCACGCGTGCACAACCGGTGACGGCACCCGGCCGTGCGCTGAAGGCTCGGGGAGGCGGATAGGCTGGTCGGATGAGTTTCACCCCGGACGACCGTCGCTACGTGCTCACCCTGGGCTGCCCGGATCGTCCCGGCATCATCGCCCGTATCACCTCGTTCATCGCCGATTTCGGCGGGTCGATCGTGGAGGCGGGCTATCACTCCGACCTGGAGACCGGGTGGTTCTTCACCCGGCAGGCGCTCGAGGCCACCACCGTGCCGTTCGATCTGGACGAGCTGCGCAGCCGCTTCACCGCCGTCGCCGCCGACCTCGGCCCGGAGACCGACTGGCAGGTGCACGACTCCGGTGAACGCCGCCGCGCGGTGCTGCTGGTCTCCAAGGATGGCCACTGCCTGCACGACCTGCTCGGCCGGGCCACCAGCGGCGAGCTGCCCGCCACCATCGAGGCCGTCATCGGCAATCACCCGGATCTGGCCACCATGACCGAGGCGCACGGCATCAAGTTCCACTACGTGCCCTTCCCCAAGGACCCGGCCGAACGCGGCCCGGCCTTCGAGCAGGTGCGCGAGCTGGTCGACGCGCACGACCCGCACGCCGTGGTGCTGGCCCGGTTCATGCAGGTACTGCCGCCGGAGCTGTGCGAGCACTGGGCGGGCAAGGCCATCAATATCCACCACAGCTTCCTGCCGTCCTTCGTCGGCGCGCGCCCCTACCACCAGGCTTTCGCCCGAGGCGTCAAGCTGATCGGCGCGACCTGCCACTACGTCACCGCCGAGCTGGACGCGGGCCCAATCATCGAGCAGGACGTCACCCGCATCGACCACTCCGACACCGTGCACGACATGGTCCGCCAGGGCCGGGATATCGAACGGGTGGTGCTGGCCCGCGGCCTTCGCTGGCATCTCGAGGGCCGGGTGCTGGTGCACGGCCGCCGCACCGTCGTCTTCGAATAGGACCCGAAAAGCCAACGCCCGCCCCGGTTTTCCCAGGGCGGGCGTTGTCGTCTCCGAGGTCAGCCTGCGACGGCGACCGGGTCGCGGCGCGACCGGCGGATCACGCGGTGCAGCTCCACATTGAACGCCTTCTCGGCCTCGATGTTCACCAGGTGCCCGGTGGGCAGGATGGTGTACCGGTCGAGATGTCCCGCAGCGGCAAGGATGTCGGCGATCTCGCGCGAATGCACCTCCGGCAGCAGCCGATCGTGCGAGCCCGCGATCACCGTGGTCGGGATCGTCAAATGTGCTGCGGCACCGTGCAGATCGAGTTCGAGCAGGCCCCGGGCCACGGCCGCGCGCACCGACGGGCGGCAGGAACGGACGATCGAGGTGCCGAAGAGGATCTGGTCACGGGTGGCGGCCGGAGTCATCAGCCGATGCTTGGCGATCAGGTTGACCGCGGGGCCGCCGGGCAGCGGCACCGGCGTGCCGAACAGCGCCAGCGCCAGCCAGTCCGGGCCCGGGATCACATCATTGAGCAGCGGAATCACGGTGGCGCGGTTGGGAATCTGACGCGCGGCGGTGGTGGCCAGCAGCACCGCTGACGCCCGATGCCGGACCTGGTGCGGATAGCGGTCGGCCCACGCCTGGATGGTCATGCCGCCCATGCTGTGCCCGACCAGCACCGCCCGCCGGCCCGGACGCAGCACCGCGTCGAGCACATCGGAGAGGTCGTCCGCGAGTTGATCGGCGCTGAAAGAGCGCGTGCCGCTCTCGCTTTCGCCGTGGCCGCGCTGATCGAACGCGATCACCCGGTACTCGCCGGCGAAGGCGTTGATCTGCGGGTTCCAGTATTCGATGGCGCAGGACCAGCCGTGCGCCAGCACGATGACCTCACCGTCGGCCGGACCGTAGGCGTGCACACGCAGCTTCGCGCCGTCACGCGTGATGACGGGGATGATCTCGGTGGGGCGTGGGGTGTTGAGCGATGCGGTCCGGTAGTTCCGGGACCGTAGCCCAGAGCGGAAGGGCGCGGTCAGCGCGTCGGCGCCGACACCGGCCTCTGGCAGTTTCACCAGCATGAGCACTCCTTTGTGTTCCAGACCACCGTAACGCGCTAACCAAGGCGCTTGCAATAGCAAGCAGGGGGTATATCTTCTTGCTCTACAACTATGTTCGTTGTGACTGCCGTCTCCGTTAAGGAACCTCAGGGGTGAGCGAGCCCACCCCTCAGGCGCCCACCACCCGCGCGGGAATTCCGAACGCAGACTTGGCGATCCGGGCAAGTTCGGCATTGAACTCCTGGTACGCCTCCACATTCCCCAGGTGGCCGGTAGGCAGGACCCGGTACCCGTCCAGGCTGCCGGTCGCGGCGAGCATCTCGACGATCCGCTCCGAGTGCACCGGCGGGGTCATATCGTCGGCCGACCCGGCGATGACGGTGGTCGGCACCGTCAAATTGGCCGCCCCGCGCCCGACATTCAGGTAGGACAGTAGGGTTCCGAACCGGCCGCGCACTCGCGCCGAGCACGAGCGCACGATGTTCAGACCGAAGGCGGCAACATCGCCGACCGCGGCCAGGCTCATGATCTGCCGCCGGAACACCCACGTCACCGGCCGGATGGGCGGGAAGAGAACCGGAGTGCTCAGCCCGATCAGGCCGACCAGGAACGGCAGCTTGGCGATACCCCGGTTGAAGAACGGCACCACGGTGGTCTCGGCGATCAGGTCGCCGGCCGCGGTATTGGTGAGCAGCACCGCGAGCAGCTGCCGCTGCACCCGTTGCGGATACCGGCCCGCCCAGGCCTGAATCGTCATGCCGCCCAGACTGTGCCCCACCAGCACCGCACGCCGGCCCGGCATCAGCACGGCGTCCAGGACATCGGCGAGATCGTCGGCGAGCCGATCGATGGTGAGCGGGGCGGTACCCTCGTCGCTCTCGCCGTGGCCGCGCACGTCGTAGGCGATGACGCGGTATTCGCCCGCGAAGGCGTTGATCTGGGGATTCCAGTATTCGAGGCAGCAGGTCCAGCCGTGCACGAGAACGATCACATCGCCGTCGGCCGGTCCGTAGGCGCGCACCCGGAGCCGGGCGCCATCGGAGGCGGTGACCGGGACGACCTGGTAGGGACCGGCCGGCGGATTCAGATCCGCGTTGCCATAGGTCCGGGTGCGCAGGTCCGCCCGGTGCTCGCGCACCAGATCACGGACCTTCCGGCCGAGGCCCGCCCGGTGAGGCAGCGTTGCCCGCATAGGACACTCCTTTGTGTTACTGCTAGATACAGTAACCTGCGCCACCGCATGCTTGCTAGTGCAAGCACCCGAAAAGTTCCCGAGTCGGAACCCACCTCACCCCCGGTCAGCGCATTGATGTGAAAAAAAATGACCGCCACCCGGATGATCCGGAGTGGCGGCCGAGTGTCTCGAACGCGTGCTACCAGCGCGGCCCGCGCTGGATCTCATCCACCTTCGGCCGGACATCGGCGAGGTAGACGCCAGTGGCCACGATCGCCGCGATACCCAGAATCCCCACCGGGGTCTGTGCCAGCAGCAGGGCGCCCAGCGACGCCAGCAGAATCGCGATCCACACCGGCTTGGTCAGCTTGTCCACGGCCGTGAAGGCATCCGGGCGCTGGCGAATCGCGTGCACGAGCGCGAACACCGTCATGCCGAGCGCGCACAGCTGCAACACCGTCAGGATCAAGCCGGGGATTCCCATCACCTCACCCATCATACGGATGAAGCCCTGCCCACCAGGGCTTCTCACCACGACGCGGGTTCCGGAACTCCGATGTTCACACCGCCCGGCAACACCGCGAGCTCGGAGTGCGACCGTGTCCGCCAAACATGCGGCCGCCCCCGCACACGTGAGTGTGCGAGGGCGACAAGCTTTTTCGCGAAGTGCGAGGTCTTACTTCTTGGCGGGGGCAGCCTTCTTGGCGGGAGCCTTCTTGGCCGGAGCCTTCTTGGCGGCAGCCTTCTTGATCGGAGCCTCGTCCTCGACCGGAGCGGTCTCGGTGGTCACGTCCACGACCTCGGCGTCGACGGTCTCCTCGGCCTCGGCCTCTTCCTTACCGGCGAGCCCGATGTAGGGGCCGACCTGGTCGGTCACCTTGCCGATGATGTCCTGGGTCTGCGACAGCAGGTCGTTGTAGCGGGTCTCGACCTGCTCGAAGCGCTCCTCGAAAGCGGGGTTGCTGCGCAGCTTCTCGACGGTCTCCTCGCCGCGGACGACCAGGTCGGCGTACAGGTCCACCAGCTGGTGGTAGTACTGGTCGACCAGCTTGCGGAGCTCTTCGGCGGTGGCCTTCTCGCGCAGCTCGGCCAGGTCCTCGGGCAGCTCGGACGGCAGTGCCTGCACGCGCTGGCGCAGGGTCTCGGCCTGCTCCTGCAGGTCGGCCGGGAGGTTGGCAACGCGCTCGCGGGCCTCGTCGATGCGGCCCTGGACGTCGGCGGAGGTGGCGCGCTCGCGGATCTGAGAGACGGCGTCGAGCACGGCGGCGTAGATGGCGTCACCCGCGCCGACCGTGGCGTAGATCGGCTTGGTCACGGTGGCGGTCAGGTTCGATTCGGTCATGATGGTTCGCCCTCCTGGCGTGGCGGAACTTCGGTTGTGCGGTACGGAACCTCGTTGTCCCTGTCTCCCCCGGGAACGCCCCCCATTAGGTCCGTTGCGTCCCCTCGGTCCTCGTTCGCCTGGTTTTCCCGGCAGAACGATTCATAGATGTCCAGGAGGACCTGCTTCTGACGTTCAGTCAGGCCGGTGTCGGCCAGCAGGGCATCCCGGACAGGGCCGTGCGGCCTCTGCTCGAGGTACCCGGCCCGCATGTACAAGACCTCCGAGGAGACCCGCAGACCCTTCGCGATCTGGGCGAGTACCTCGGCGGACGGGTTGCGCAGCCCGCGCTCGATCTGACTCAAGTACGGATTGCTCACCCCCGCCAGCTGTGCGAGCTGACGCAGCGAGACCTGGGCGGCCTCGCGTTGCGCCCGGATGAAGCCCCCGATGTCGTGAGCCGCGTTGGCTACGCGACCCGTCCGATCTCCGGCGGCGGACGTCTCCGCGCTGTCGCCCTCGATCGGTTCGGGAACCTCGGGATCGTGCTTCATCACTCACCTTCCGGCGGTTGTGCGGTCAATTCTAGGACGGGGTGCTAACTCTTGCAAGCGCTCTGCTAGCGCTGTTCACCGAATGGCACAGCGGCAAACAACCGGCGCTCCGCCCGCAGTGCTTATTGGTCAAATGTTCAGCCATTGAACAGCAAATGCGAGACGGCATAGATGACCAGGCCCGCCAGCGAACCGATCACCGTGCCGTTGATGCGAATGAATTGCAGATCCTTGCCCGCCGCCAATTCGATCTTGCGGCTGGCCTCCTCCGCGTCCCAGCGGGCAACGGTGTCGCTGACCAACGACGCGAACTCGGCCCCGTAGTTCGCGACCAGGTACCGGACGCCGCGCTCGAGCCAGCCGTCCACCTTGTCGCGCATGGCGGCGTCGGTCGAGAGCCGCTCGCCCAGCTGCCGCACATTGTCGGCCACCTTGCGGCGCAGCGTGGAATTCGGATCGTCGGCCGACTCCAGGATCATGCGCTTGGCCGCCCGCCAGGTGGCCTGCGCCATCCCGGTGACCTCGCGCCGGCCCATGAGCTCGGTCTTGATCTTCTCCGCCTTTTCGATCATGGCGTCGTCGAATTGCAGATCGTGGGCGAAATCCTCGAGAAAGCGATTTGCTGCCAGCCGCACCTCGTGATCGGGCTGGGTGCGCACCTTCCAGGTGAATTCCACCAGCTCCCGATAAATGCGCTCGGCCAGCAGCGAATTCACGAATTTCGGGGCCCAGGACGGTGCGTCCCGGTTCACGATGCGGTCCAGCGTCTCCTGCGAGTCCAGTGCCCACTGGTGCGCGCGCTCGGCCAGCAGGTCCAGCAGCGGGGCCTGCCGGTTGTCGGCGATCAGCTCGTTGAGCACCTTGCCGATGGGCGGGCCCCACAGCGGCTCGGCGATGCGCTTGACGATGGTGTTGTCGATGATCTGCTCGACATCCTCGTCGCGCAGTACGCCGATGACCGCGCGCAATATGGTCGCGCTCTCGTCGGAGATGCGTTCCGCGTGCGCCGGTTCGGCAATCCAGCGGCCCAGCCGGAGCGGGATCTGCGCGGAATTCACCTTGACGGCAACGGCATCCGGCGACAGGAAATTGGTGCGCACGAATTCGCCGAGTCCGGCGCCCACCTGATCCTTCTTCTTGCGGATGATCGCGGTATGCGGGATCGGCAGGCCCAGCGGATGCCGGAACAGCGCGGTGACGGCGAACCAGTCGGCCAGCGCACCGACCATGCCGGCCTCGGAGGCGGCCTTCACATAGCCGACCCACTCCCCGCCCGCGCCGCGCGAACCGATCCAGGCGCAGACGATGTAGATGATCGTGGCCGCGGCGAGAAAGCCGGTGGCAATGCCTTTCATGCGCCACAGTTCACGCTTCTTGCCCTCGTCGTCCAGGAGATCGGCGAACGCTCCGCCGCCGTTGGGTGTGGTCTTCATCGGCTTCGGCTCGGTCGTGTCGAGTACCCCGGCACTGCCGGCAGGTTGCTCCATATCGTCCATTCTGGCGCGTGGTGTGACGAACTCACCGCCACCGGGCCCTTCCCGATCGGCGACGATCCACAGCATGGGAGGCTTAAGCTGAATAGGCCCAGGCCCAGGACGCGAACAAGGAGCCAACGCAGCGTGACCACCAAAGGCAGCGTGAGTGCCGCCGTGGAGGCGGCCACCGGCCCACGCGGTGGTCGTGTCGACGGCCGCAAACGCCGCTGGCAACAGCACAAGATCGACCGGCGCGAGGAGCTGGTGGACGGCACCCTGGCCGCCATCCGCAAGCGCGGCGGCGATGCCGGCATGGATGAGATCGCCGCCGAGATCGGCGTCTCGAAAACCGTGCTCTACCGGTACTTCTCGGACAAGCAGGACCTGACCCGCGCCACCATGGAGCGGTTCATCGAGACCACGCTGATGCCGCGCATCTACGAGGCCATCAGCGACGACCTCGACGAGTATCAGCTGGTCCGCAATACCCTGGCGGCCTACGTGCACACGGTCGACTCGGACACCGATGTCTACCGGTTCATCATGGGCAACGGCTCGGCCACCGACACCTCCACCCTCGCCGATTTCGAGAAGCTCTTCGCACAGGTGGTCTCGGCGGTCATCATCGACAAGTCCTTCGACCGCGGCATCCAGACCGAAGGCGCGATGCTGTGGTCCTACGTGCTGGTCGGTGGCGTGCAGTTGGCCACGGACTGGTGGATCTCCAACCGCACCATGTCCAGCGAGGAAATGCTCGACTACCTCACGATGATGGCGTGGAGCGCCATCGAGGGCATGGTTCGCACGGGCGGCGACCGGCACTACTTCAACGCGCACCCGCACGTGCTACCGGACCCCGAAAACCGTGAAAACAGTGCTAGCTGACGGCTAGCACTCGAGTTCGCAGTGTGGTTAGTCTGAACCCGGCGGACCAAACCACGGGGCATCCGCCGTGTCGGCACCAACGGGGGTGTTGGCTCCCATGGAGGGTCACTGATGGCGAAAGAGCTGCCCACATCCAGGCTTGCGCGGGGGACGAAGCTGGGAATTGCCGTCGCCGGTAATGCCTTGCGCGCTCAGAAGACTCGACGGTCCATGCGCGGCCGCTCCGAGGCCGTGCGGGCCCGGATGGCCGAGGAGTCCATGATCCGGGCCACCGAGCAGATGGTCATGGTGCTGGGCACCATGAAGGGTGTGGCCATGAAGCTCGGGCAGATGTTGTCCGTGCTCGACCTGGATCTGGTGCCACCGGAGCATCGGGAGCGGTTCCAGCGCCGGCTCGCGGTGCTGCGCGACAGCGCGCCCACGGTGTCGTTCGAGGTGATGCGGGCGGTCATCGAGGAGGACTTCGGGCAGCCGCTGGAAGCCGTTTTCGCCGAATTCGATCCGGAACCCGTGGCCGCGGCCTCGATCGGGCAGGTCTACAAGGCGACGCTGCACGACGGCCGCGAGGTCGCGGTGAAGGTGCAGTACCCGGGCATCGACGTCGCGGTGCGTGCGGATCTGAAGAACCTGGCCATGTTCCGGCGCATCCTGCAGTCGGCCATGCCGTGGGTGACCCCGGCCGTGCTGGACGAACTACGCCTGAATCTGGAGAGCGAACTCGACTACGTCGCGGAAGCCACCACCCAGAAACAGATTTCGGAGCTGTTCACCGGGCACCCGTTCATCGTGGTGCCGACCACCTACCCCGAGCTGTCCACCACCCGCGTGCTGGTGAGCGAGTACTTCCCGGGTCGCGGCTTCGACGAGATCCGGGAACTGCCTGCGGCGGAACGCAATCGGATCGGCGAGATCATCTACCGCTTCTACGTCGGCTCGCTGTTCACCTTCAACGAGTTCTGCGGCGACCCGCATCCGGGCAATCTGCTGCTGGGCCCGGACGGCCGGGTGGCGTTCCTGGACTTCGGGCTCTTCAACCGGATGGATCCCGAGCACGTGCAGTTCGAGGCCATCTGTATTCGCGCGGCGGCCGAGGAGCGGGCCGAGGATCTGCGCGATCTCATGGTCGAGCGCGGGGTCATCGATTCGCCGGATGAGATCACGCCCGAGGAGTGCCTGGAATACGTGCTGGCGGCCTGCGAATGGGCGCTGGTGGACGAGGATCTCACCATCACCCCCGAATTGGCCTCCGGCGCTTTCGTATTGGCGGTGGATCCGCGGGCCAGCGAGTTCACCGGGATGAAGCAGCAGAATCTGCCGCCCGAGCATCTGTTCTCCCGGCGGGCCGACTTCCTCACCTTCGGCATGCTGGGGCAGCTGGAGGCGACCGGCAATTGGCATCGCATCGCGCGGGAGTGGCTCTACGGGGACGAGCCGGTCACCGAACTCGGCCGCGCCCATCACAACTGGCTGGCGGGCCGCCCGGCTCCCACGCCGACCACCGGGGGGCCGACCAAGAAGACCCGTAAGCGCGCCGCCAAGGCGTGAAACCTCACCGACGGGAAGAGAGCCATGGCCAACAGGGAATTCGACATCGTCCTATTCGGAGCGACCGGCTTCGTAGGCAAACTGACCGCGCAGTATCTGGCCGAGGCGGCACCGGCCGGTGCGCGCATCGCGTTGGCCGGGCGGTCGCCGGAGAAGCTGGCCGCCGTGCGCACGGAACTGGGGGCCGCCGCGGCGGAATGGCCGCTGGTGCAGGCGGATTCCACCGATCAGGCCAGCCTGGACGCGCTGGCGGCGCGCACCTCGGTGGTGGTCACCACCGTGGGCCCATACCTGCGCTACGGGTTGCCGCTGGTGCAGGCGTGTGCCGAGAACGGCACGCACTACGCCGATCTCACCGGTGAGCCGTTGTTCATCCGGGAGTGCATCGACCGCTTCGGTGAGCGGGCCGCCGAGACCGGCGCGAAGATCGTGAACTCCTGTGGCTACGACTCGATTCCGTCGGATCTGAGCGTGTATCAGTTGTACAAGCGCAGTGTCGCGGACAATGCCGGCGAGCTCACCGATGTCACCCTGGTGGCCTGGCTCAAGGGTGGGGCCAGCGGCGGCACCATCGATTCCGGGCGGGCCATGATGGAGGCCATCGCGGAGGACCCGAGCAAGGCGTCGGTGATGTCGCACCCGTATTCGCTGAGCCCCGACAAGGCCATGGAGCCCGATGTCGGCCGCCAGACCGATCAGGCGCTCTCGCGGGCCTCGGCCATCGATCCGAGCCTGGACGGCTGGGTGGCGACCTTCATCATGGGCGCGCACAACACCAAGATCGTGCGGCGCTCCAATGGCCTGCTGGGCTGGCCGTACGGCAAGAACTTCCGTTACCGGGAGGTCATGAGCGCGGGCTCCTCGGCCACCGCGCCGCTGGTCGCCGCGGGCATCGCCGGCGGGATCGTGGCCACCATGGCGGCGGGCGCGGTGCTCTCGCGGGTGGCCGTGGGCCGCAAGCTGATCGACCGCATCGTGCCCAAGCCGGGCACCGGGCCGAGCGAGCAGTCCCGGCGCAGCGGCTGGTTCACCATGCGCACCTTCGCGCACACCACCTCGGGCGCTAAGTACGAGTGCACCTTCGCCGGCAAGGGTGACCCGGGCTATCAGGCCACCTCGGTCATGCTGGGCCAGTCCGGCCTGTGCCTGGCCTTCGACAGCCTGCCGGAGCTGGCGGGCATTCTCACCCCGGCCTCGGCCATGGGTGACGCGCTCACCGAGCGGTTGCGCGCGGCGGGCATCACCATCGAGGTCGCGCCCGCCTGATACTCCGCGGCGATCACATCCGACGCGCCGCGGCGATCACGCGGGAGTGCTGTATGCCGCGATGAGCTCGCGGTAGCGATCGAAGGCGGGCTTCGGCGTGTAATCCGAACGCAGGAGCCCGAATTCGAGGTTCATATCGCCCTGATCGCTGTAGGAGTCGCGCAGGCCGAAGTGCTCGTAAGTGGTGATGTTGAGCTCGCCGGCCAGGCCGTCGACGAGGCGCACCACCGTCTCGAGCATCTCGGCCTGCCGCACGTAGGACCGGTCCGGCCCGGTGGCCCAGCCGTTTTCGGTGATGTGGATGGGGGTGGCGGCGGGAATGCCCGCGGCGGCCAGGCTTTCGCGTCGGAAGGCGGTCACCACCGCCGTGATGGCGGCTTCCAGGCCCTCGGCAGCGATCGGGCGGAAGACGTCGGGGAAGAAATCCAGGCCGACATAGTCGAGCGCGGCGGCGAATTCGCGCCCGCCCCGGCGGCCCAGATCGGTCCAGAACTCCTGTGCCGGATCGAAGATCGGCGTCGAGTTGCAGCCGATGCGGACCGCGAGGCCGAGCCGGTCCACCTCCGCGCGGGCGGCGTGCACCCCCTCGATGATGGCCTGCCGGACCTGCGGATAGCCGCCGTTGCCGCCGGGTCCGGCATGGTTGGGCTCCTCCGCGATCTGCAGTGAGCAGAGCACGGGTCCGTAGTCGCGAATCTGCTTGCGCAGGAACGCGAGCCAGCCGGTGAGGTCGTCGCCGGGCTCGTGGAAGCACACCACCAGATCGAGTTTCCGGTGCGCCGCGGCGTACTGCCAGGGCTGCGGCGGGGCCTCCTGGAACCCGCCGCGCGCGTCGCTGTAGAGGACGTAGCCGCGCACCACGAACGGGTGCTCGCCGTGCAGTTCGTCCAGGGCCGCCGCGATGCGGTCGGCCCGTTCCGGTGGGCCGGGCGTGACATTGCCGAACTGATCGCCGGCGAGTCCGCCCGCATAAATGCCGAATCTGAGCGTCATGCCCCGACCGTAGCTGACATTTTGGTGTCACACCAATTTTAGCGTCACACCTATACTGCTCTGCGACAGGAGGGAGAGGTCGTTGGCACTACGCGAGGAGAAGAAGCGCGCCACCCGGACCGGGCTGGCTGACGCCGCCATGGCGTTGTTCGTGGAGAAGGGCTTCGACAAGGTGACCGTCGCCGAGGTGGCGCGCGCCGCGAACGTCTCGGTCAACACGGCGTTCAACTACTTCCCGACCAAGGAGGACCTGTTCTTCGACCGTCAGGACGAGGTCGCGAACCGGCTCGCCGCCGCGGTACGCGACCGCGAGCCGGGCGAATCGGCGGCCGCGGCCATCCGGCGCGCCTTCCTCGACCGGGTGCGGCGCGACGATCCCACCCTCGGCCTCTCTCCCGGCGCCACCACCTTCTGGCGCCTGATCGACGACAGTCCCGCCCTGCAGGCCCGATTGCGCCGACTCGGCGAGCAGACCGAGACCACGCTGGCCGAAGCGCTCGCCGAGGCCACCGATACCAGCCCGGACGACCCCACCGCGCGGCTCGCCGCGGCCGCCCTCGCGGGCCTGGATCGCGCGCTGCACGCGGAGATCCGCCGGGCCACACTGGGAGGCGCGGACCCGGAGACGGTGCGCGCCACCGTGATCCGAGCGGCGACCGACGGATTCGACACGGCGGTAGCAGGACTCGCCGACTACGCCACCCGGCGATAGCAACCCGCCG
The DNA here is from genome assembly GCF_044766925.1 of Nocardia sp. NPDC101769. Classification (NCBI taxonomy): domain Bacteria; kingdom Bacillati; phylum Actinomycetota; class Actinomycetes; order Mycobacteriales; family Nocardiaceae; genus Nocardia; species Nocardia sp. NPDC101769. Next base: position 71,726 of record NZ_JBIWMX010000026.1, read on the forward strand.
CGCGAGTGCGATAGGTCACATATTGCGCGTCCCGGTGACAGGCAGCACCCGCAGAATCTCTCCGGTAGGGTCGCGGACGGGACGGAGGTGGTACCCAAGAAAGGGGGGGTCGGCCACGTGAAATGGATCCTGACCCCGGACGAGTTCGCGATGCTCTGGACCCGCGAAACCGATCTGGAACGCCGTCCCTATCCGCTCGACACGACTCCGTCGGCACCCGAGAATCTCGACGGCGCAGCGCAATTCGGGCCGATCACCCCGGGCGGAACGCCGGCGCGCTTCCTGCGCCGTACCGATCCCGACCTGGCCGCGGCACTGACCCTGTGCGCCCGCACCGACACCACCACCGTCACCCTGTACGGCGAGCGCACCGCCGGCCCGGAGGCCCGGCGCATTCTCGCCTTCGCGGCGGTGGCGCAGCAGCGGGTGGGCATTCTGGTCTCGCTGCCGGACGCGGTGACGGTATCACTGTGTCCCGCAGAGCAATTGGGGCGGGAACTGGTGGAGGTCATCGGGTCGGCGCCGCCGGGACGGCTGGAGCCGCTGCGCGAACCGCAGCAGGCGGTGCTGTACCCCGATGCCGACGGCACCGGCGCGGAAGCCGACCGCTTCCGCCGCAAACTGCGCGAACCGGTGGACGGGCGCGGATTCATCACCGTCACGGTCGAACCGGCGAATCCGCTCTCACCGCCGACCCGGCATCGCACCTGGCTGGATTTCTCCGGCGACGGCCGCTATCTGCTGACCACGGCCGCCGACCTGACCCTGGCCCCGGTCACCGATGAGGAATTGGCCGCGCAGCTGGTGCAGCTGGCCCGGGTGTGAGTGCGGGCACCGGACGGGTTCAGCGCGGTTGCCTGCGGGAAACCACGCCCCGTGCTACGCATGAAGAATGGCGAACGCGACATCCTGGTCGAAACCGGTCACCAAGGCGCTACGCGCCGATGGCGTCAGGGTGAGCGATCTGAACCCATCCGCGACTCCGGGTTTCAAGGGCGACAAGCGCGCCGGCGAGGCTCTGCTCGAGCAACGCCGCGCCGTGTTGTCGGATCTGCAGGAAAAGCTGTATGCCAACGGCCGTTCCGGTGACACCCGCAGCGTGCTGCTGGTCCTGCAGGGCATGGACACCGCAGGCAAGGGCGGCATCGTCCGGCACGTGATCGGTTCGGTGGACCCGCAGGGTGTGGACCACGCGGCGTTCGGGGTGCCGACGCCGGAGGAACAGAAACATCACTACCTGTGGCGCATTCGCAAGAAGCTGCCGCGCGGCGGGCAGCTCGGCGTGTTCGACCGCTCGCACTACGAGGATGTGCTGGTGGTGCGGGTTCACGATCTGGTCGCGCCGGAGGTGTGGGGCAAGCGCTACGACGAGATCAACAAGTTCGAGCGCAAGCTGGTGGACGACGGCACGACCATGGTGAAGGTGGCCATGTTCGTCTCGCTGGACGAACAGAAGAAGCGGCTCATGCAGCGGCTGGACCGGCCCGACAAGTACTGGAAGTTCGCCCCGGGCGACATCGACGAGCGCGCGTACTGGCCGCAGTACCAGGAGGCGTACCAGGCGGTCCTGGATCGCACCAATACCGACTACGCGCCCTGGTACGTGCTGCCCTGCGATTCCAAGTGGTACGCGCGGCTGGCCGTCACCGAACTGCTCATCGACGCCCTGCAGGGCCTGAAGCTGGACTGGCCGCCCGCGGACTTCGATATCGCCGAACAGAAAAAACGTCTCATCCTGGGGTGATTCACACCCCTGCTGGATGAATATTCGCCGTTGACCACGGAAAATGGCTCGTCGCCGCGGCCCGGGCGCGACTCGGCACGCGCACATGCAGCTTTCTCTCAGGTTCTCGGGCGAAGATGGGCGCGCACGTGTCGTGACAACGGAAGGCGTGGTGAGCGCAGAGGTGAGCACTAAACCGGGTGACCGTAAAAATCCGCTCGCGAAAGCGGCGCGGGCCGAACGCAACCGCAAGATCTTCATCCAGGTCGGCGTGGCCGCGGTCCTGGTCGGTCTGGTGGCGGCCATCGGCATCGGTCTGGCGATCCGCAAGCACGACGACAACAAGGGCACGCCGGCCGCGTCGTCGGCCACCTTCGCCCCGGCCGTCACCCACGACCCGAGCACGGGCGCGATTCCGCCGAACGTCACACCTGGCGGCGCCATCCGCATCGGCAATCCGGACGCCAAGGCGAAGATCCAGATCGTCGCCGACCTGCAGTGCCCGGCCTGCAAGATGTTCGAGGGCTACAACTCCGACGCGCTGACCAAGGCGGTCCAGAACGGTTCCGCCACCATCGATTACAACATCATCTCCTTCCTGGACCGGGCCTCCAACGGCAACCAGTACTCGACCCGCGCGGCCAATGCCGCCTATGTGGTCGCGACCGCGGACCCGTCGAAGTTCCAGGCCTGGCTGGGCACCATGTTCGGCAAGCAGCCGCCGGAGAACGGCAATGGCATGACCGATGACCAGCTCATCCAGATCGCGGCCGACGCCGGATACACCGATCCGCAGGTGGCGCAGGACATTCGGGACGGCAAGTACATCCAGTTCGTGAAGGACGAGACCAAGGCGGTCTTCGCCACCGGGCTGCAGTCCACCCCGACCGTGTACGTGAACGGCAGCCAGGTGCAGGACGCCAAGACGCTCATGAGCCCGGGCGGCATGACCTCGGCGATCGAGAACGCGAGCAAGTGATGATCGCGGCGGGTCCCCGCTCGGCCTGGCCGCTGCTGCTGGGTTCATTGATCGGCTGGGCGGCGTCGGTGACGCTGCTGGTGGAGAAGTTCAAGTCGCTGACCGAGCCCGGCTATAAGCCGGCCTGTTCCATCGATCAGACCCTCTCGTGCTCGACGGTCATGGAATCGCCGACGGCGTCGATGTTCGGATTCCCCAATCCGATCATCGGCGTGGTGGGGTTCTCGGTGTTCGTCACCGTCGCCGTGCTGCTGGTGTGCGGAATCGCCCTGCCGCGCTGGTTCTTCGGCGCCATGTGGTTCGGCCTGCTGCTCGGCGTGGCGTCCATCTGCTACCTGGTGTGGGACGCCGTGTTCAAGATCCACGCGCTGTGCCCGTGGTGCATGGTGGTGTGGGCGGTGACGCCGGCGCTGCTGGCCATCGTGACCAATGTGTTGTGGGGACGCTCGCGGGGACTGCTGCAGATCCTGGTGGAGTGGCGGTGGACGCTGGTCGCCGTCTTCTACGCGGTGGTCATCCTGATCGTGTACCTCCAGTTCCAGTCGTACTGGAACAGCAAGTTCTAGTTGGGCGGGCCGACGGTGAGCGTCACGTTCACCGTCCGGTGCCCGCCGTTCGGGTCGCTGACCTCGAGCCGCACCACATCGTCCGGTCTATGGGCGTTGAGTGCGGCTTTCAGCATTTGTGAGCTGGTGATGGCGCGGTCGTCGAGAGCGGTGATGACCTCGCCGTCGGTGAGTCCGGCCTCGTAGGCGGGCAGTCCGTAGATGGACACGTCGATGCGCGCGCCGGCCGGCTGCGCGTCGGAGGTGAGGATGCCCAGGGTGGCGGTGGGGCCGATGTGCACGGTGTCGGTCGGTGTGCCGGAACGGATCTGACGGACCACGTTCATGGCGGTGTCGATGGGCACGGCATAGCCGTTGGGGCCCTTGCCCATTGCCTTCTGCATGTCACCCGAGGCGGCGGTGATGACGCCGATGACCGAGCCGTAGCGGTCCACCAGCGCGCCGCCGGACTGCCCGGCGGCCACGGCGGCCGCGACCTCGATCATGCCGTGCAGCGATTTCCGCGACAGGTCGGCGGCATTGCGGGCCACGATGGCCGAATCCAGATTGGTGATGGGCCCGCCCACCGCGGTCGGCGAGCCGGTGCCGCCGGCATTGCCGATGGCCAGCACAGCGTCGCCCAGGTGCAGTGGGGCGGAGTTGCCGATATGGGCGACCGGGAGGCCGCCCGCGCCGTTCAGATCCAGCAGGGCGATATCGGCGCCGGAGTCGTAGCCGGCGACGGTGGCGGTGTAGGTCGCGCCGGTGCCGACATCCGAAACCGTCACGGTGTCAGCGCCTTTGATGACGTGATGGCTGGTGAGCACCTCGCCCTCGGCGGTCAGCACGATGCCGGAGCCGGCCGCGCCCAGGCCGTAGGGGCGGATGCCGGCGGTGATGTTCACCAGTGCCGGTTCGGCCACCCGCGAGACCAGGTCGACGTCCAGCGGCGGCAGCGACGGGCCTGCCAGCTCGGCGGTGGTGGAGTCGTCGCGGAACGGCCAGCGCGGCAGTTCGCCGCGGTAGCCGAGAAATCCGGTGATGCCGAGGACGACGGCGACGAGCAGTGCCAGGATGCGCCCGCCCCGGCCGGGTCGGCGGCCGCGGGCCGGGTAGGGACCGGTAGCGCCGCCCGCCGGATATATCCCGCGCGTGTCGCTGTCCACGGACCCTCCCGATTGCGGTTCGCCCGCCGGCTCGAGCATGTCTGTCTATTGGTGTACCAGTATTTCAATGGCTCAGTGCCGCAACAGCCAACATGGCCAGCACCCCGGCCAGTGCGCACAGCAGCGGTCCCCTGGCGGGTTTGCCCGCATGTGCCTCGGGCAGGATATCGGCCGTGGCGAGATAGAGCAGGAAGCCCGCGAAATAGCCGAGATACAGGCCGACCAGTTCGGCGGGCACCCGCACCAGCGTGCCGATGATCGCGCCGACCACCGGGGCGATGGCATCCAGTCCCAGCATGATCAGGCCGCGGGTGCGGGCATTGCCATACAGCGTGGTCAGGGTGAAAGTGTTGAATCCGTCGGCGAAGTCGTGGCAGATGACCGCGATGGCCACCGCCACGCCGACCGCCGCGCCGGCCTGGAAACCGAAACCGATGCTGAGGCCGTCGAGGGTGGAGTGGAACACCAGGCCCGCGCCCGCGAGCAGGCCCAGCGAGGAGAAGTCGTGATTGTGCCGGTGCGCGACGAATTCGTCCTCGTAGCCGGTGTGCAGGGCCATCGAGCGCTCGATCACGTGCACGGTGAAGAAACCGACTACCGCGGCCAGCAGCGGCACCGGCACGCCGAGCACGATGCGGCTGTCCTGCTTCAGCGCGTCGGGCATCAGGTCGAAGGCCACCACGCCCAGCATGACGCCCGCGGCCAGGCCGAGCACCAGGCGCTTGCGATCACCCATGTGCACGGCCGACAACCCGCCGATCAGGGTTGCGCACATGGAGAGCACGGAGAGCAGAATGGCCATTCCGCCAGCATGACGACGGTTGGAGCCCGGATTGCCACGCCGCGCCGCGTGTGAGAATCGAACGGTTGGTTGGTCATTTCGGGCATGCGGGAGTAGGCATTACTTCATGAGCACTGCTACCGCCTACGCGGTCTCCACCCCGGACGAGGCCTTCGAGAAGATCGCCATCGAGCGCCGCGAACTGGGCCCGTACGACGTGCTGATCGACGTCAAGTACGTGGGCATCTGCCATTCCGACATCCACACCGCCCGCAACGAGTGGCGAGGGACCGCCTACCCGTGCGTGCCCGGGCACGAGATCGCCGGCATCGTGGCCTCGGTCGGCTCCGAGGTGACCCGGCACCGGGTCGGCGATCGGGTCGGGGTGGGCTGTCTGGTCGGCTCCTGTGGACACTGCGATCCCTGTCTGGCGGGGGAACAGCAGTACTGCGAGAACGAGGCAGTCTGGACCTACAACAGCCCCGTGCCCGACGAACTGCAGGCGGGCGGGCACACCCTCGGCGGCTACGCCACGCAGATCGTGGTGACCGAGGGCTTCGTGCTGGCCATTCCGGAGGGTATCGGGCTGGATGTGGCCGCGCCGCTGCTGTGCGCGGGCATCACCCTGTTCTCGCCGCTGCGGCACTGGCACGCCGGGCCGGGCAAGCGGGTCGCCATCATCGGTATGGGCGGGCTCGGGCACATCGGCGTGAAGATCGCCGCGGCCATGGGCGCGGAGGTCACCGTGCTCAGCCACTCACTGTCCAAGCAGGAGGACGGCCTGCGGTTCGGGGCGCACCACTACTACGCCACCGGTGACCGCGACACCTTCAAGAAGCTGCGCGGATCCTTCGACCTCATCATCAATACCGTCTCCGCCGACCTGCCGATCGAGGACTACCTCAGACTGCTGCGGCTGGACGGCAGCCTGGTGGCGCTCGGCCTGCCCGAGCAGCCCTACAGCGTCCGGGCTTCCGCGCTGGCGGGCGTCCGCCGTTCGCTGTCCGGCTCGATGATCGGCGGCATTCCGCAGACCCAGGAGATGCTGGACTTCTGTGCCGAGCACGGCATCGGCGCGGAGATCGAGGTGATCTCCGCAGACCGCATCGACGAGGCCTACGAGCGGGTGGTCGCCTCCGACGTGCGCTACCGCTTCGTCATCGACGCCGCCACCATGTGAGGCTGCGGGCGTGTTTCGCGCCGGCGGCCCGGCCGGCACGAAACACCCTGTGCCGCTTAGTGTCCCGACTGCTCGCGCAGAGCCTGCTTGGCGGCGTCCTGCACTTTGTCCACCGCATCGGCGAACTTGCCGTCGGTCTGCTGGTCCACCAGATCGCCGGCCTTGTCGATCAGCGGCTCCAGCTTGTCGGCGTGCTGGCCCGCCAGCTCCGCCGCCTTACCCGCCGCATCCTTCAACTGGTCGAACAAGCCCACGATCCACACTCCTGTCTCGAATCAACGTCCGTGACAGGCTATCTCCGCGTCGCGGCGGGAGCGGCGGAGCTCAGTTCGCGGGCGACGGGCTGAAGACGCCGAAGCGGTTGCCCGAGGTGTCGAGCAGCTCGGCGAAGACCAGGCCGTTCTTGGCGGTGACGGGCTGCAGGAAGACCTTGCCGCCTTCCTTCTCGGCCGCGGCCAGTACCGCGGGCACGTCCCGGACCAGCACGTAGAAGATGGCGTGGTTGCCGGAGGCGTCGTCCTGATGCGCGATGCCACCCGCGGGCATCTCCTTACCCGGATAGGTGACGATGTCGTATTTGCCGTCCTCGTCCGGGTCCGGAGCGAAGTTCCAGCCGAACAGTTCCCGGTAGAAGGCCTTCACCTGTTCGGGCTCATTGCTGCCGACCTGGAACCAGGCGACGGTGTTGAAGGGCGGAGTGGTCATCTCTGTCTCCCGAAGAGTCATGGTGGATTTCCTTGCCCCACCACGATCTCCGGGCCCGGCGACAACCCCCTGTCGGTGTTTCGCGATTATTTGCCGGTGTTCGCCGACCTAGCCGAGCGAGATCATCCGCACCTCGTGCACCGGCTCGTCCGGGCGGCACATGTCGATGGTCCGCTCCGGCCCGATCCACTCCGTCAGCTCGATGCCCTTCATCCGGTCGAGCCGGAAGTTGCGCGGCTCGTCGCGCAGCCGGCACCAGGCCAGCAGATACCAGCCATTGGTCCCGTGCAGCAGCGCCACCGGCTCCACCTCGCGCTCGCTGAGCACCCCCGAGCGATCCAGATATTCGATGCGCAGCCCGCGCCGCGCCACCACCGCGTGCTCCACCTCCGCCGGGATCGGCATCGGCGCGACGGCCTCCGGCGACTCCAGCAGCCGCACCCGCAACGCCAATTGCCGTGCCGCGTCGGCATTCTGCTGGGACATGGCGGCCAGGATCTTGCGCAGGGCACTGCGCCCGGCCGCCGCGAAGGGCCCATCGTCAGCGCGGGCCACGGCGACCGCCAGCGCCACCGCCTCGGCCGCGGTGAAGTTCAACGGCGGCAGCGACATGCTCTTCTCCAGCGCGTAGCCACCCCGCCGGCCGACATCGGCGTAGATGGGCACCCCCGACTGCTGCAGCGCGCTGATGTCCCGCTCGACGGTGCGCACGCTCACCCCGTGCCGCGCGGCCAATTCCCGTGCGGTCCGCAGACGCGGGGACACCGCCCGCAACTCCTCGACAATCGCGTAGAGCCGATCCGTGCGGTTCACGCCCACACCGTAGCGGCACCCACCGACAATCCCGGGTCGGCGCTCAGCGCCCCGACTTCCAGGGCGGATCCGGCGGCACCTGATCCGCCTTCTGGTCGTAGGTGTCGTTGTACTGCTTCTCGGTTTCGGGATCGTCCACCGGCTGATCACTCTTACCCGTCGGATCCATGCTCATTGCCTTTCTCGAAAACCTGTGTCTCGCACGCTAATCGCCGCTTCATGACCGATTCGTGACGCCGGACGCACGAAACCCCGGTCCGATCGGAGGATCGAACCGGGGTTCCGGGGTGAGCGCGAACCGGGTGGCGAGGTAAGCGTTACCGCCTCAGGCGGTTTCGCCCGCGGCGGCCTCCGCGCGACGGCGGACGCGGCGGGCCGCGGCGACCATATTGCGCAGCGACGGGTCGAGCTGCCAGTGGTGGCGGGTCTTCAGGCCGCCGTCCGGGTTGGCCCACAGGCGTTCCGGGGTGACGGCTTCCGCTGCGGCGGTGAGCAGTTCGTCCAGTTCGTCGATGTCCGGGATCCGGGCGGACCGGGACTCGTACACGCCCGGGCCGACACCGTGGGTGAGGCCGCGGCCTTCGGAGCAGTCCTCTTTCAGCGCCTCCAGCACCCACTCGATGGAGCGGGTGGCGACGATGGCGGTGACGTCCGCGTCGAGTTCCTCGATGGCCGCCACCACGTCACCGCGGCTGGAATAGCCGATGTGCGTGTGGATCTGGGTTTCCGGGCCGACACCGGAGGTGGCCAGCTTGAACGCGCCGACGGCCCAGCGCAGGTATTCGGCCCGGCCCTTCTTCCGCAGCGGCAGCAGCTCGCGGATGGACGGCTCGTCCACCTGGATGATGGCGATGCCCGCCTTCTCCAGATCCGCCACCTCGTCGCGGATGGCCAGCGCCACCTGGTCGGCGGTTTCGTAGAGCGGCTGGTCCTGGCGCACGAAGGAGCGGGCCAGCATGGTGACCGGGCCGGTGACCATGCCCTTGACCGGCTTGTCGGTGAGGGACTGGGCGTACGCGGTCCACGACACCGACATGGCCTCGGGGCGCGACACGTCGCCGTACACGATCGGCGGTCGCACACAACGGGATCCGTACACCTGCACCCAGCCGAAGTGGGTGGTGGCGAAGCCGTCCAGCAACTCCGCGAAGTACTGGATCATGTCGTTGCGCTCGTGCTCGCCGTGCACCAGCACGTCGAGGCCGATGTCCTCCTGCAGCCGGATGGTGGACTCGATCTCGGCTTCGATGCGCTTGCGGTACTCCTCGTAGGACAGCCGGCCCTGACCGAGGTCGTGGCGCGCCTGCCGGGCCGTCTCGGTCTGCGGGAACGAGCCCAGCGTGGTGGCGGGCACCACCGGCAGCCGAAGCCTGGCCTGCTGCGCGACCTTTCGCGTCTCGTAGGGCTCGCGCACCCGCATCTGCGGGGTGATGGCGTAGACCCGCTGGCGCACCGCGTGCTTCTGCTTGAAATGCACCGAGGTCGGCTTCCTGCGCCACTTCTCCGAGGGGCCCTCGGTGAGCGCCTTGGCCAGCGAGACCACTTCCAGCACCTTCTGTTTGGCGAAGGCGAGGCGGTCGGCGACGGGACCCTCGAGCTCGTATTCGACGAGCACGTCGTAGGGCACGTGCAGCAGCGTGGCGCCGGTGGAGACCACCATGTCGGGGCAGACCTTGGCGAGCGCGTTGAGGTATTCCAGCGTCACGAACCGGTCGGCACGCCACACATTGGTGCCGCTGATGACACCGGCGTAGAGCCGCTTGCGCCTGATGCCGGGGATCTTGGCCAGTTCCTCGGGCACGACCCGGTAGCTGGCCAGGTCGAGACCGATGGCCTCCACCGAAGTGCGGCACAGGATTTCGATGGCCTCACCGAAATCGCCGTACTGTCCGGTGACCAGCATGCGCGGGCGCAGCGGGGCCTTGGACAGCTGCTGGTAGGTCTTCTCGAACAGCTCCATCGTGGACGGCGAGCGGTCGCTGGTGAAGCAGGGCTCGTCCAGCTGCACGCAGGTGGCGCCACGCTTGGCGAGGATCTCGAACAATTCCTCGTACACCGGTAGCAGCTTGTCCAGCAGCACCAGCTTGTCGAATTCGGTCTCGCCGGGGACGTGGCCGGTCTTGGACAGCAGCAGCAGCGACAGGGGTCCGAGGATCACCGGCCGCAGCTCGATGCCGGCCGCCTTGGCGCGATCGAACTCGTCCAGCAGTGCCTCGGGGTGCAGCGAGAATTCGGTGTCGGGCTCGAGTTCCGGCTGCCGGTAGTGGTAGGGCGTGTTCAGCAGCTTCACCAGCTCCAGCGGCGGCAGATCCGGCCGGCCACGAGCCATCAGGAAGTAGAAGTCCAACGGGTCCAAGCCTTCTCGGAAGGGCTCGAACCGCTTGGGGACCGCGCCGAACAACAGCGCGTTGTCGAGGATGTGGTCGTAGAAGGAGAAGGTGTTGCCCGGGACCTGCGTGAGCCCGGTCGCGGCCAGCTCCAGATACTGGCTTTCTTGAATCTCGCGTCCGACGGCGAGGAGCTCGTCGCGCGACAGCGTGCCGTGCCAATAGGCCTCGAGCGCACGCTTGAGTTCCCGATGCGGACCGATCCGCGGGTATCCCAGGATGCTGGATCCGAACCCGTCGGTGACGTTGACCATCTGAACGGACACTCCTTCCGAGCTGCCGGTCCCGAACGACCTGGTTGCAGCTTATGCCCGGTTACGGTGGACGCCGCCACATGCCCGGCGGCGCGCACCTTGGGTGAAAAAACACGATGCGCTCACGCGACCACCCGCGTGAGCGCATCGAAACGCCATGGAAAGGCTCAGATCACGCGCGGTTGTACTGGTAGAAGCCCGCACCGGCCTTCTTGCCCAGCAGGCCCGCCTCGACCATGCGCATGAGCAGCGGCGGCGCCGAGTACAACGGCTCCTTGAACTCCGCGTACATGGAGTCCGCGATGGACTTCACGGTGTCGAGGCCGACCAGGTCGGTGAGCGCCAGCGGGCCCATCGGGTGGGCACAGCCCAGCACCATGGCCTTGTCCACATCTTCCTTGGTGGCGAAACCGGATTCGACCATGCGGATGGCGGAAAGCAGGTAGGGCACCAGCAGCGCGTTCACCACGAAGCCGGAGCGGTCGGCGGAGCGCACGACCTGCTTGCCCAGGATGTCGGCGGCGAACTGCTCGGCGCGCTTGGTAACGGTCTCGGTGGTCTTGAGAGTGGTGACCAGCTCGACGAGCGGCAGCACCGGCACCGGATTGAAGAAGTGCATGCCGACCACCCGCTCCGGGTTGTTGGTCGCCACGGCGATCTTCATGATCGGAATGGAGGAGGTGTTGGAGGCCAGCACCGCGTTCGGATCGGTGACAACCTTGTCGAGTTCGGCGAAGATGGCGGTCTTCACGTCCTCGTTCTCCACAACGGCCTCGACGACCAGCTGACGATCGGCGAAGTCGCCGAGGTCGGAGGTGAAGCGCAGCCGCCAGGCGGCCTGCTCCCGCTCGCGCTCGGTGATCTTGCCGCTGGACACCCCGCGGTCCAGCGACCGCAGAATGCGGGCCCGGCCGGCGGCGGCGAGTTCCCGGGTCTGCTCGAACACGAGCACGTCGACATGCGCCCGCGCGCAGACCTCGGCGATGCCCGCGCCCATCTGTCCGGCGCCGATGATGCCGACGCGCTGAATCTTTTCGCTGCTCACGTCCCGCTCCGTTCCGCCTCCCCGCAACTTTTTGCGGGCGGCTAAGTGCCGTTGCCAGTCAGACACCCGTGCCCACGTCAGGTTCCAAACCAATTTTGGTCGTCCCCGGGGAGTTACCCCGACCGCCACGAAATCAGTTGTCGCCTGCCGAACGCTGTCGAGGTCTCTGAAGTCAAGCTGGGTGAAGGCGTCGGACTGATCATGACCCTGCGCCTTCTTAAGGTCTTCGATATCGAACTATAGGAAAATGCCCTCCCCGCCGGGGCTGTCGACGGGAAGGGCGGGAGAACACCGCTGGGAGGGGGCTTGCCATCCCCTCCCAGCGGGTTCCCAGATCCTCGAAGCGGCCGAGGTTGTGATGCGACTGCCGCCCGAGGGTAGTCCTCGATCAGTTGCCAAAGGCGACAACTGATTTCGTGAGGTCCGGGTAACTCACCGGGTACGCCCTGAATCGGATCGGTACCCAACCGCCGGCACGGGTTGCCCCGGTCGACGGCTCTCCGCCGCCCGCTGAAGGCGCGGAGAGGCGGGCTGGCTCAGTGGAACTGGCCCTCTTCGGTGGAGCCCTTCAGCGCCGCGGTCGAGGTGTTGGGGTCGACCGTGGTGGCGATGGTGTCGAAGTAGCCGGCGCCGACCTCACGCTGGTGCTTGACGGCGGTGAAGCCACGCTCGGCGGCGGCCTTGAACTCGCGCTCCTGCAGGTCGACGAAGGCGGTCATGCCCTCGCGGGCGTAGCCGTAGGCCAGGTCGAACATGCCGTAGTTCAGCGAGTGGAAGCCGGCCAGGGTGATGAACTGGAACTTGAAGCCCATGGCGCCGAGCTCACGCTGGAACTTCGCGATGGTCGCGTCGTCCAGGTGCGCCTTCCAGTTGAAGGACGGCGAGCAGTTGTAGGCCAGCAGCTGGTCCGGGAAGTCGCCGCGGACGGCCTCGGCGAACTTGCGCGCGACCTCGAGGTCCGGCACGCCGGTCTCCATCCAGATGAGGTCGGCGTAGGGGGCGTAGGCCTTGGCACGCGCGATGCAGGGCTCGATGCCGTTCTTGGTACCGAAGAAGCCCTCGGCGGTACGGGTGCCGTCCAGGAACTCACGGTCGCGCTCGTCCACATCGGAGGTGATGAGGGTGGCGGCCTCGGCGTCGGTACGGGCGATGATCACCGACGGCACGTCGGCGACGTCGGCGGCCAGACGCGCGGAGGTCAGGGTGCGGATGTGCTGCTGGGTGGGGATCAGCACCTTGCCGCCCAGGTGGCCACACTTCTTCTCGGAGGCCAGCTGGTCCTCCCAGTGCACGCCGGCCGCGCCGGAGGCGATCATGGCCTTCTGCAGCTCGTAGGCGTTCAGCGCGCCACCGAAGCCGGCCTCGGCGTCGGCGACGATCGGGGCCAGCCAGTTGGCGACCGAGGTGTCACCCTCGACCTTGGCGATCTCGTCGGCGCGCAGCAGCGCGTTGTTGATGCGGCGGACCACGGCCGGAACCGAGTTGGCCGGGTACAGCGACTGGTCCGGGTAGGTGTGGCCGGACAGGTTCGCGTCACCGGCGACCTGCCAACCCGACAGGTAGATGGCCTTCAGGCCGGCGCGGACCTGCTGCACGGCCTGGTTACCGGTCAGGGCGCCCAGGGAGTTGATGTAGTCCTCGTTGTTGACGAGATCCCAGAGGATCTCGGCACCGCGGCGGGCGAGGGTGTGCTCCTCGACGACAGTGCCCTGCAGCTTCACGACCTGCTCGGCGGTGTAGTTGCGGGTGACGCCCTTCCAGCGGGGGTTGGTGTCCCAATCGTGCTGGATTTCCGCAGCGGTCTTCGGGGTGCCGACCTTCGACATCTCTGACTCCACTTCTTCGTTCGGTCTCGGTAGCCCCGCGGATCGAACCAAGCGCCGGATCAGGGAGCGAGGATGTTCGACCACTGCTGGAGCGGCAATTTGCAGACTTGCTAGGCCCGCGAGGTGTACTTCCACACGATGGCACAGGAAAAAATATGCGTCTACCTGTTGCAAGTGTGAATCCGCGCTAGCTTTCACCAGCATTTTGTTAACCCTGCAAAATTTGCTTGCGAATAGCAGCGGTGAAATCTACTTACCAGTAGCGCTGACGTGCGGTTTTGCATAACGCCCGTACTGTTTGCGTGACGGGGGCCACCGGCGCATGACGCGCCGCCGGTGATCCAGATGTGAGCACCTTCACAGATCATTGCGATCTCGATGGTTGTGAGACGAGCCACCGGGGTGCCCATTTCGGACCATTCGGTCGACTGAAAATCCCAGCATCTAGCACCGCTAGACAAGATAGCTAAGCATTGTTATCGTTGCTTCAGTTCCTAGCACCGCTAGATCACGCCGAAAGAGGCCCCCGATGCTCGTCCTGACCGGCCAGTTCCTCGCCGCCCTCGCCGTCCTGGCCAATGCCGTCGTCTACGGCACCGACTGGTGCGCCGCCCTCATCTCCCGGTCCGTCTACCGCCGCCTCGACGACGCCACCGTCACCGTCAGCGCCGGCTGGGGCCACTACTACGGCGACAAGCGCATGCCGATCTTCGGCGCGGGCGGCGTCGTCACCGCCGCCCTCACGCTGATCGTCGCCGTGGTCTCCGGCCACACCGGCGCGGCCGTCGCCGCCGCCATCGCGCTGGTCGCCCTGGTCACCTGGCTGGCCTTCTACGTGAAGGTGGCCAAGCCGGTGAACACCGCGCAGAAGGCCGCCGCCCAGTCCGGCGTCATCCCCGCGAATGCCCGTGCGCTGCAGGACAAGTGGGACAGCATCATCAACCTTCGGGTGGCCCTGCAGTTCATCGCCCTGTCCGGCCTGCTCGCCGCGCTGGCCCTCTTCTGATCCACCCGCACTCGAAGGCCCCGCACCGAACTCGGTGCGGGGCCTCGTGGTTGCCCGGGCGACAGTCGCCGGGCGATGCGCCGACGCGCACCCCTCGGCACATCGGCCCCTGGTACCCGTTGCGCCGCCGCCGAGATGGGATCAGCGGCTGGGAAGCGGCCGCCGGGCCCGGCTCGGCGGAATGTGGCATCGCTCGATCGGCCGCCGGAGCTCCTTCCTGCCGGCGCCATCCTCCGGGTCGCTCGCATGCTCGGAACCGTTGTCCCGCAAGGCCAGCAGGCACATGGCGTCGGTGACCGTGAGCCCGATCACGCCGGCGTGCAGGGCCGCTACCTCCCCGTCGAATTCACCGTCCGGGCGCAGCAATCCGATGAGGATCATCTCCGCGAGCACCAGCCCGGCCAGAGCCTGATCCCGCGTCAACCGCCGGCAGGTCGGCAGATACGACAGCACCCACCGCCCTCGGCGCTCCTCGGGCGCGTCCACCCGGAACGCGACCTCATGGGCCACATCGCTGGTGATGAGCCATTCGAGTTCAGTGATTGCCATCGATCCGATCCTCCGTTCGATTCGGACCCCGCCCCGACCCGGCACCGCCCGACACTTCCATTGGACCGTCCCGGAGCGGCCGGACCGCTACCCGATCGGCCCGGGATTTCTTCCCCGCCCGATCCGGCCGTGACCTGCGGCGGACGGCCGGAAGACCGCCTTTGTTTCCCCGCGGGCGGACGATTTCTTCGCTACCGTCGGAAGCGAATACAGCTGTCTGCCAACTGAATACGGCCCGGTCTCCGATTGCCGAGCGCGGCCGGCCGGGCGAGGAGGTCTCCGATGACACCGGCCGCCATTTCCGCACCCGAGATCGCCCGGCTCGGCCGGTCGCTGCGGGCGACGGGGCTGAGCGAGCACTGCCTGATCGAGCCGCTGGCAGTCGAGCTCATGCGGCGCGGACTGCGTCCTCGCATCGCCTGGCGCAAGGCCAATGGCCTCAACCAGCGGCAGGCCGCGGATCGCTTCAATCAGATCGCGCCCCTGCTGGATTCGGACGGTCACCGGGAACCGCGGATGAAGAACAGCCGGCTGTGCGAGATCGAGAAGTGGCCCGCCCGCACCGCGGAGGGCAACGGCTATCGGCCGCCGGCCCTGCACACGCTGGAGCTGCTCGCGCTGGTCTACAACACGACCTGGGATCGGCTCATCGATATCGACGACCTCGGTCACCTGGCGCACGAGGAGCGGGCGGCGTATCAGTCCCTCCGGGAACGCCTCGGGCGCAACCGAACCGGGACCCGGCAGCCCTACGTGACGTCCTTCGACGCCTCGACCTTCATCGGACGGCGCGGGCCGATGGAGGAGCTGCGCCGCCGCATCGACCTGCATTTCCTGGGTGATACACGGGCGCAACTGATCACCGGGGTCGCCGGGGTCGGCAAGACCGCCTTCGCGCGGCAGCTGGTGGCGAGATTCGCCGATCGCTTTCCCGACGGCATGGTGTGGCTGGAGATGCGCAGCCATGACCGCGACGCGGGATCGAACACCACCGCGCGCCTGCTCGCGGCCGGGCTGAGCCAGCTGGGTGCGCGACCGCGCCTGCACGCCGACCAGGGCGCGTTGCTGCGGCAGTGGCACCACGAGACGACCGGTCGCCGACTGATCGTCGTCTTCGACGATGTGCTGGAGAGCAAGCAGATTCGGCCACTGCTGCCGAAGTCGGCGAGTTGCTTCGTGGTGATCACCAGCCGGCGGCCGCTCACCGGCATGGTGCGCGTGAATCAGCTGGAGCTGACGCCGTTGGGGCTCGACGAGGCCGAGGAAATGCTGGCCACCCTGGGCAATCTGGGCGCGGGCCACGATTCGGCGGCGGTGCGCCGGATCGTGGAGGTGGCGGGCGGGCTGCCGCTGCCGATCCGCCTGGTGGCGGGGCGGATCAGCCGGACTCCGGGTCTGCTCGACGATCTCCGCGACGAACTCGACACGCTCACCATGCTGCTGACTCTGCCGACGACGGCGCCGCGCGCCGGGCACTGCCCGGCCGAGCTGATTCTCGACAAGTTCTCCGCCGAGGACGAATCCACCCGGGACGCCTTCGCCCTGTCCTACGCGCACCTGCGTGACGAGGAAGCGCGGAGCGCGGTGCGGCTGCTCGGCTGGTTCCCGAGCTCGACCGTGTCCGCCGACGACTTCGCGGCCATGGCGCAGGCCGAGGACTCGGCCGCGAAACGCCTGCTGCAGCGGGTCTTCGAGGACGGCATGATCGATCAGCTCACCAGTCGCCCGGGCCATCAGCGCTATCGAATGCACAATCTGCTGCACCTCTACGCCCGGTGCCGTGCGGATGCCGAGAGCCGGCCCGGCGAGCGCGGCGCGGCCCTGGGCCGGCTGTTGCGGCACTATCTGGAGACGGCGAGCGGAATCGGAAAACCGCGTCCCTTCGACACCGTGCATCACCACCCCGGTCCGGACGCGCGCAATCCGAACATGGCCGTCATGCAGTCCCGGCTGTGGTTCGAAGAGCGGCTCGAGACCATGCTGGCGTGCGCCCGCACCGCCGAACGCACCTCGGACACAGCACGATTCGCGGATCTGCTGGCGAGCCAGCTCGCGACGCTCGGATACTTCGCCGAGAGCCGCAGCATGTTCGAGCTCGCGGGCGGGATCAATCACGCCATCGGGGATCGCGCCGCCGAATGCGACGCCCACTTCGGGCTCGGCCACCTGCTCCGGACCATGCGCGAATATGCCAGGGCAGCATCCTGTTTCGAGTACGCGCACAATCTGGCGGCCGATATCGGGGACAGCGCCCGGACCGCGCGCACCCTGCTGTGGCACGCCGCCGCGCTGCGCCACCAGAACAGGTGCGACGCGGCGCGCGCCGAGGTGCGCCAGGTCCTGCGCATCGCGCACTCGCTCGACGATCTGCACCTGGAATGCGATGCCCTGCGCGAACTCGGTCATCTCCACCGGCTCACCGAGCAGTACGCGGCCGGCGATGAGAACTATCGAGAGGCACACGCCATCGCCCTGCGGATCGGCGACCGCTATTGCGAGGGCTGGTCGGTGTGGGGCCTGGGCGGCATCGCCGGGGTGCGCGGCCGGCTGGACGATTCCTGGGCGCTGTTCGAGCAGGCGTATCGGATCAGCAAGGAGATACCGGATCCGCTGCTGCAGATCGACACCCTGCGCGGTTTCGGCCACATCCACCGGCACCGCGGCGAATTCGACGCCGCCCGGATCAAATACGAGGAGTCCCGCGCCCTGACCCGGGGCATCTCCGACGCCGACGGCGAGGCCGCCGCCTGGTGGGCGCTCGGGGAGCTCGAACGCTGCGCCGACAACCCCGCGCTGGCGCTGGTCTACCTCGAGAAGGCCCGCACCCTCTGTGAGGGCATCGACCCCGCCCGCCTGCTCAAGGTCCAGCAGACCCTCACCGCCCTCGGTAGCTGAGGCGGCGCGCGCTGCCGGTTGCCGGCGTCCGGCCGGTCGGACAATCCCTGATGGTCGCTTGGTCAGCGAAGGCGCGCGGGCGGGATTAACCTGCTCGCGTGAGTCCCGAACGCTGCGATGGAATTCTGCTCGCGGCCGGTGCCGGTCGGCGATATGGCATGCCGAAAGTGCTGGCCGAGGACGGTCGCTGGCTGCGCGGGGCGGTGGCGGCGCTGCGGGAGGGCGGGTGCGCGCGAATCTTCGTGGTACTGGGGGCAACCGGGCCCGCGTACCGCGCGCCGGACCGCGAGTGGCAGGTATCGCAAACCTCGGGCATCGCCCTGCCCGCCGACGTCCACCCGGTCTGGGCGGCGGACTGGGACCTCGGCCTGAGCGCCTCCACGCGGGCGGGTCTGGCCGCGGCCGCCGCACCGGGCCTCAGCACGCGGGAGATCTCGGAGCAGACCGGAATCCCTGGTGAATCCGCAGGTCCAGGCATGGACAACACCCTTGCCGCGCGGACTTTCGACACCGGGAACGCTGCCGCGCGGAATTCCTATTCGAGGAATTCCGGCACCGGGAGTTCCACGGCGACGCCGGCGAATCACAGCACAGAGCCCGCGGAATTGGTCGCGATCATGCCGGTGGATACGCCGGACGTCGGGCCCGCCGTGGTCGAACGGGTGATCGCGGCGGCGCGGGCGAGCGAGAGCCGGTTGGCGCGGGCGTTCTTCGGGACCACGCCGGGGCATCCGGTGGTGCTGGGGCGGGCGCACTGGGCGGGGGTGTGCGCGAGCGCGGAGGGAAATTCGGGGGCGGGCACTTATTTACGGCAACGAGCGGATATGGTGTGCGTCACGTGCGATGACCTCGCAACGGGGATCGATCGGGATTATCCGGCGGACAGCGCACTGTGATCGGGAGCATGTGATGCGGGAAATCGTCGACGACCTTCTTCGAATTTGGCACAGCGGGCGCACCGGGGGGCTGGCCACTCTGGTTCGGACACAAGGCGCTGCACCCGTGCCGATCGGGTCGGCCATGGTGGTGGACGCCGACGGGCGGGCCTTCGGATCGATCTCGGCGGGCTGCGCCGAGGCCGCCGCCTACGAGGCCGCCATCGACTCGGCGCACACCGGACGGCGCGGACTGCAGCGATTCGGACCGGGCAGCGGGCTCGACGCCCAGATGGACTGCGTCGGCACCCTGGACGTGTTCACCGAACCCTTCTCGCGCAGGCACTTTCCCGAATTCCCGGATGTGGCCGCCGATATGGCGGCACAGCGGCAGGTCACCGTCTTCACCGTCGTCTGGCATTCGGACCCGGATGTGATCGGCCAGCACCTCATCACCGACCGCAAGCACGGCACCGAGCTGGTCTCGCTCCCCGACTCCGATGTCTTCGTGTCCTCGTTCGCCCGCCCGCCGCATCTGATCCTGGTGGGGGCCAACGCTTTCGCGAGCGCGCTGGCCACCCAGGCCCGGCTGCTCGGCTACCGGATCACCATCGTGGACGCCCGCGCCACCTTCGCCAATCCGACCGCCTACCCGGGCTGCGAGGTGGTGGTCGACTGGCCGCACCGCTACCTCAACACCCTCGCCTCGGCCGGTGAGATCGGCGCCGACACCGCCATGGTGGTGCTCTCGCACGACCCGAAGTTCGAAATCCCTTTGCTCACCGTGGCTTTGCGACTACCCGAGCTGGGGTACCTGGCCGCCCTGGGCACCCCGGCATCGCACGCACATCGGCTGGAGGCCCTGCAGGCGGGCGGCTTCACCGACGAGACCCTGTCCCGCCTGCACTCCCCCGCCGGTCTCGACGTGGGTGCCCGCACCCCCGCCGAGACCGCCGTATCGATCGCCGCCGAGCTGCTGGCGGTTCGCAACGGCACCTCCGCCGAACCGCTGTCCGCCTCCCCGGGCGCGGGCCGCCGGCACGTGCAGCTGGCGCGCTGACCCGGCCCTGATGCGCTGGGCTACTTCAGTTCGGGGTGCTCGGCGAAGACCTCTTTGAGCACCGACAGGTCGAACAGCTTGTCCGCCTTGATATCGATCTTGGCCTTGCCGAGCGCCGCGATATTGTTGGCGATCAGCTCGTCGGTCATGGTGAGCAGGCCATTGGCCTGGGTGTCGGCCGAAACCACCAGCCCGTTCTGGGCCGTGGCCTCCTTGGTCTGCTCGTCCTTGTCCAGGCGCTGGTCCTTCCCGTACACCTCGACCGCCAGCCGCGCCGCCTCCGCCGGATTTGCGACCGCGTCCTTCCAGCCCGTGATCTCGGCCACCAAGAACGCCTTGAGCTTGTCGCGCTCGGAGTCGATGGTCTTCTGACTCACCGTGAGCGTCTCCGCCACCAGGGGTAGCCCGAAGTCGGCGAACAGGAAATTGGAATTGGCGAATCCCTTGGCGCTCAGGGTGATCGGTTCATTGGTCAGATAGCTGACCCAGCCGTCCACCTCGCCGTTGGCCAGCGGCGTGGGATCGTACTGCGCCGGGACGACGGTGACATCGTTGGGCGTCATGCCATTGGCGGCCAGCAGCGCGTTGAAGATGAGCTGGTTGGTGTCCTGCACCCCGATCTTGCGGCCCTTCATCTCCTGCGGGCTCTTGATCGGCTTGGCCGCCGAGCTGACGATGCAGAAGGGGTTCTTCTGATACGTCGTGCCAACGATTTTCGCGGCCAGCCCCTCCAGCACGGCGGGCGCGGTAGTCTGCGGCGCGGACATGCCGATCCAGATCTTGCCGGTGCCCAGCCCGGCTTCCACCGAGGTGCTGGCCGCGCCGCCCGCCACCAGATTCACCGATCCGAATCCGGCGTCCCGGTAGTAGCCCTTCGAATCGGCAAAATACTCACCGGAGAATTCGATGTTCTTCAGCCAGGACAGCTGCACCGCCACGGTCCCGTACTTGGAACCGTCTGCGACCGAACCGTTTCCGGATCCGGTGGAATCCTTACCGCACGCGGCCAGTACTCCGGCCCCGCCCAGCGCCGCGCCGGTGAGCCCGGCGTAGCGCAGGAATGATCGCCGACCCATGGAGAACTGTGTGGCCGCAACCGGCCCGGAAATACGCCTCATGGGCCGAATGTAGGGGCTTTCGATTTCCACCGCTTTTCTTTGGCGAAGGTATTTGTGTGCGCCTTGTTAACTCATCGCTCAGTCGCGGCCGGGCTGCGGCGCGAAACGGGCCAGCACCAGATTCTCCGCCACGCCCACCACCGCGTACGCGAACACCGACACCACCGTGACCAGTGCGATCGAGGCCCAGAGCCGGTTGTACTGAAAGGTGGGTATGGCGCGAATCAGCCCGGCCCCCAGGCCGGTTCCGCTGCCCAGCCATTCGCCCAGCAGCGCTCCGATCAGCGCGCCCGGCACCGAGACGCGCGCGGCCGCGAAGACCGACGGCAGCGCGGCCGGGATCGCCACCATGCGCATGGCCGTCCAGTTCGAACCGCCGTAGGCCACCACGAGTTCGGTGGCCTGCCGGGGTGCGGAGCGCAGGCCGGTCATGATCATCACCAGGGCCGGGAAGAACACCACGATGGCGGCCATGACGGTGACGCCGAGCAGCCCGCGCCCGAACACCAGCACGATGATCGGGGTGATGGCCACCAGCGGTACCGATCGCAGCAGCATCGCCACCGGCATGAACGCCTGCGCCACCGCGGGCACACCGATGAACAGCGCCGCCACCACCAGCGCCGCGCCCATCCCCGTGCCGAAACCGATCAAGGCGTCCCGCAGGGTGATTCGCATTTCGTCGAAGATCACCTGACGGGCGCCCGCCGAGGTCGGTCCGGTCACCAGGTACTTCCACACGTCGCCGGGGCTCTTGCCGACCAGCCCGACCTGCGGATACAGCTTCAGGAAGCCGTACCACAGCGCCACCAGCAGAATCAGCGAAACCAGCAGTGGCAGCAGGAATCTCCCGATCGGCCGCAGCAGGTTCAGCACCTGCGCGGCCCGGGCCCGCGCCGGGTTCGCGACCTTGTCGGTCATCATGCCTCCGCTCGCGTCCACGGCACGGCCGCCCGCGCCACCAGCGCCACGATCGCGTAGCCCAGCCCGGCCAGCGCGGCCGCGGCCAGCGCCATGCCCCAGGTGCGCGGGACGTTGTAGGCGGTCTGTGCGGCCGTCAGGGCCACCCCGATGCCACTGTCCACACCGCCCAGGTACTCGCCGATGATCGCGCCCAGTACCGCGGAGGGCGCGGCAATCTTCAATGCGGCCAAGGTATTCGGCAGGGCAGCGATCAGCTGCACCCGGGTCAGCCGCTGCCACCGGCCGCCGCCGTAGGCGCGCACCAGATCCAGGCTGGTGCGGTCCGCGGACCGCAATCCGGATACGGTGCCGACCATGGTGGTGAAGAAGCAGTACATGGCGGCCAGGAACACCGTCGGCGTGCGCCCGCCGAACACCACCAGGATGATCGGCCCCAGCGCCAACAGCGGCGTGCAGTAGCTCAGGATGGCCAGCTGGGTGACCAGTATTTCGATGGGCGGAATCAGGACCACCAGCACGGCCAACGCGATGGCCAGCGCATTACCCCACAGAAACCCTTGCAGCGCACCCCAGGCCGTGATCCGGAAGTTGGGTCCGTACAGCGCCCAGCCGTCGGTGTACATGGTGTGCAGCACGGTCCACGGGCTCGGAACGGTGCCGCCCGCGACGCGCAGTTCGGCGAGCAGCGTCCACAGCGCCAGCAGCGCGAGAATGCCCGCCAGACCGCCCACCCTGGTTATCCGCAGACTCTCTCTCATTGCGCCCCAATTCATTCCGATGCCACCCCGCCCCGGCCGGTGCGCCCGAACAGCAGCTCCGACAGATAGTCGTGCAGCTTGTGGAATTCGGGTGTGCGCATCATCTCCGGTGTCCGGGGCCGCGGCAGATCGATGTTCACGACCTCTACCACCCGGCCGGGCCGCGGGCTCATGACGGCCACCACGTCGGAGAGGAAGACCGCTTCGGCGATGCCGTGCGTAACCATCAGTGTGGTGGCGGGCTTTTCGGTCCAGATCCGCAGCAGTTCCAGGTTCAGCCGCTGCCGGGTCATATCGTCGAGCGCACCGAAGGGTTCGTCCAGCAACAGCACCGTCGGCCGGACCACCAGCGCGCGGGCGATCGAAACCCGTTGCCGCATACCGCCGGACAGCTGCGCGGGCTTGGCCTTCTCGAAGCCCTCCAGGCCGACCAGCCGGATCAGATCGGCGACCAGCTCCCGATCTGCGGGCAACCCCGCCACCTGCAGCGGCAGCTTGATATTGGATTCCACACTGCGCCACGGCAACAGCGCCGAATCCTGGAACGCGATCCCGAACTCGTGCCGCCTGCGCAGCTCGGCCGGGGTCTCACCATTGATCTTCGCGGTCCCCGCCGACGGCGACTCCAGATCCGCGAGAATCCGCAGGATGGTGGACTTCCCGCACCCGGAGGGCCCCAGCAGCGACAGGAACGCCCCCTGCGCCGTATGCAGATCAACCGTGTCCAGGGCCGGCACCACCCGCCGCCCGGAGCGGAAGGTCTTGCTCAGCCCGCTGATATGAATGCCCGTCCCCGCGGCGGCTTCCGAACTCATAGCGCCAACGGTAAGTGCCCGCAATTGCACACAGATTGCAAATGAGCAGACCATATGACCTATTTGTTACGCAGCGAGCCGCGAAATCTGCCGGGGGGTTCGGGGCGGAGCCCTCGCGAGTATCGAGGGGTTCGGGGCGGAGCCCCCGAAATCTCGAGGGGGTTCGGGGGGTCCGAGAATCTCGAGGGGGTTCGGGGAGCCCGAAAATCTCGCGGGTTCCGGGCAGAGCCCGAGAATCTCGCGGGGGTCCGGGCAGAGCCCGAGAATCTCGAGGGGGTTCGGGGGCGAAGCCCCTGAGAGTCCCGAGAGTTGGGTTTCACCACCAGGTTGGGGGTTCGAACCAGTCGCGTGCCTCCCGGCGGAACAGCAGCACGATCACGGCCAGCGAGACCAGCGGCCCCAGCGGACCCGGCGGCCGCCCCTCGGTGATCGACGGCACCGTCCACAGCATGTTCATGACCGCCACCAGAATCGCCCCGATGCGCACCGACTGTCCCTCGGAGTTGAACGTCAGCGCGACCAGACCGAGCAGGAACGCCGGGATGAACGGCACCGCGGTTCCGATCGCGGCCTTGGCTCCCAGCAGCCATCCCGAGGAGGCCACGCAGATCGCGCCCAGCCCGGCGATTCCCACGGCGAGCACCTGCGCCGCGCGCACCGCCCGGGGCATTCGATAACTGTCGTCCACACCCGACCCCCGATCGGGTTGAGTTCCCAGGTCCGACACTCCCCCAACCTAACCCCGGACAAACCCCGGTCCCCGCCACCACGCCGCCGCCGGGTTCAGTTCACAGCTACCTCACATACGGCGTGTCCCCGGAGTGTCACGGCCGGGCGACTACGGATTCGAGTTCCCGCACCCGCACGGTGGGCAGCAGCCGGTCCCGCAGCACCCGGTCGATCTCCCCCGCGACCGGAATGACCACGGCGGCTGCGGAAGTGGCGACCGCGTCGGCGAGCAGCTCCGGCCAGTCCGGTGTCGTGCCGGCGGCCAGCGCGGCGATGATGGCCGCCACCGCAGCGTCGCCCGCCCCGGTGGGGTTGCCCGCCAGCGGTTTCGGCAGGGCCGCCGTCCAGGCCCGCGCCGGGGTCACCGCGACCATGCCCGCGCCGCCCCGGGTCACCACCACCGTGCCCACCCCGTCGGCGATGAGCGGGTCGACGGCCGCGAGGATCTCCGGAATGGTGCCCGCCGGACGGCCGGTGAGGCGTTCCAGCTCCTCGACATTGGGGGTGAGCACGACGCCGGGCACGCGCGCGGCCAATTCGAGCGGCTGGCCGTCGAAGTCGCAGATGGTGGGCACGCCCCGGGCGATGGCGGTGCGCGCCAGCTCTGCGGGCAGGCCCGGACTCACCCCGCTGGGCAGCGAACCAGAGATGACCAGGCCGCTCATACCCGAGAGCAGGCCCGCCACCCGCACCCGCAGCTGATCCACCGCGTGCGGTTCGGTGACCCGGGGCCCGGGCTCCGACAGCGCGGTGGCGGTGCCGTCATCGGATTCGCTGATCACCACCGTGCGGCGGACCCACGGCAGCGCGTGCACGAAGTCCACGGGCATCTCGAGTTCCGCCGCGGCCGCGAAGGAATGGTCCGAGAAGCCGGTGGCGCGGGCGTATTTGCCGAGTTGGTTCAGCACCCGCGTGACATTGATGCCGCGCCCGCCCAGCCGCTGATCCACCGACCGCACCCGCTGCGCCCGGCCCCGCTCGAAATGCTCCACCCGGTAGGTCATGTCGTAGGCCGGGTTCAGGGTCACGGTGAGGATCACCCCACCATCTCGGCACGTCACGGCACCGGATGCAACCCCTGTGCGGCAAAGTGGCACCGAATGTCGTTGCCATTCGGAGATATTCGAGGGGCAGGATGTCGGCCGTGCATTCGCTCCCACCGAAACACCTGCTGCTGCAGGCCTGCCGCGGCCTGCCTCCCGACGATCATCCGGTGCTGCGCTGCGCCGGCTTACTCGCGGACCTGCACGAGCGGCGGCTCACGAGAGCGGGCGGCACCGATCGGATCGACCACGACCGGGCGCGACTGGTGCACGATATCGACTGCTGGGTGGCAGCCGAACTCCCCAAGGCCGCCCGCGACGCCCACCTGCACACCGAGACCGTGGGGACGGTGGTGGACCGGCTCGCGCAATTCTCCGCGCTCGCGTACCTGACCCTGGCCATGTCCCCCGATGACGCCGTGCACGATGCCGCCCAGCGGCTCACCGAACTGGCCATCGCCTACGAACACCTGGCGGGTGAGCTGGCCGCGGGCCGCCGCCGGCTGCCGAACCTGACCGGCACACACGACTACGAATCTTGACCGCGTCACGAATTGACCGCGGCCGGCGGTGCCCGGCGAGGGGGCGGGGCACCACCGGCCACAAAGGTGGACCATGCGCAATCCACCGTCGAAGTCTCCCGGCCGGCACGAGCTCACAGGGAATCCGCGTGGGAGATGCGGTGGCAGTTCCTGTGTCCCGTCACCTGACAACCGTCCGGTCGAGCATCGACATATGAATCATGTCGCCCGAAACTCGGAGCGTGCCCTGTTCCAGCTGTGAATCGCCTGTGAGGAGGCCCAACTCCCGGGGCTCTCAGGGGCTTCGCCCCCGAACCCCCAGGGGCAATTTCGGGGAGCTCCGCCCCCGCAACCCCATCTATCCGGCGCCGGGTGGCAGGGCGCTATTTGGTGCCGGGTAGCAGGGCGCGGATGGTGTCGATGGTGTCGGCTTGGCGGGGTTCTTTGTCGGGGCGGTAGCGGACTACGCGCGCGAAGCGGAGAGCTACGCCGCCGGGGTAGCGGGGACTGGTCTGGACGCCGTCGAGAGCTATTTCGACTACCAGTTCGGGGTAGAGGTGGACGGTGTTGCCGTCGCGTTTGCGTTCGTGGCGCGGGAATTCGGCTGTCTGCCAATGGAGTAGGGCATCGGTGAGGCCCTTGAACGTTTTGCCGACCATGATCGGGTCGCCGCCCTCTGGGTCGCGGGCGCCCAGGTGGAGGTTGGAGAGGTAGCCGGTGCGACGACCGTAGCCCCATTCGGCGCCGAGCACGATGAGGTCGAGGGTGTGGGTGGGTTTGATCTTCTGCCAGGAGCGGCCGCGGCGGCCGGCGGCGTAGGGGGCGTCCAAGGATTTGATCATGATGCCCTCGTGGCCCGCGGCCAGCGCGCCGTCGAAGTATTCGGCGGCGGTTTCCGGGTCGGGGGCGATGAGGGCCGGAATGGTCAGGCCGCAGGCCACCGCGGTGAGGGCCTCGCGGCGCGTACGCAGCGGGGCGTCCAGCAGGTCGGCGCCGTCGAGATGGAGGCAGTCGAAGAAGTAGGGGTGTAGCAGCAGTTCCTGGGAGGTGGTGGCGCCGAAGCGGCTCATGGTCTCCTGGAAGGGCCGCGGGCGTCCGGAGTCGTTGAGCGCCAAGGTTTCTCCGTCGAGGACGACGCTGGTGCAGTCCAGCCGCCGCACCACCTCGACCAGTTCGGGCACGCTCGCGGTGATGTCGCGCAGGGTGCGGGTGAACACCCACACTCGCTCACCGTCGCGATGCACCTGGATGCGGGCGCCGTCCATCTTGTGCTCGACGCTGGCCCGCCCCTCGAATTCGGCCATGGCCTCCTCGAGGGTCGCGCCGGGCGAAGCCAGCATGGGCTGGATCGGCCGCCCGACCTCGAGTCGGAACGCGGCCAGGGCCTCGGCGCCGCCGGTACGCGCCGCGACGGCGGTGACCGGCAGCCGCCCGGACAGCATATGGGCCCGGCGTACCGCCTCGATCGGCACATCGAAGGCGACGGCCACCGCCTCGGCGACGATCGCGGTCAGTGCGCCCTGCCGCATCTCCCCGGTCAGCAGTCGCAGCAGGAACTCGTGCTCGTCCCGGGTCGCGGCCCCGAACAGGGTGGCCAGCAATTCCTGTCGTCGCGCCGCCGACCCGCTGCCCCCGACCTCTGCCAGCTCACCGAAGGATGTGTCCACCGCGTCCACGGACAGGGCGGGCACAGCGGCCGGCTCGACCGCGAGCGTGGTCAGCGTCCGCCACCCCGTTCCGATCCGCCCCTGCGGCAGCTCGCCGGACAACCAGGCCACGACCTGCGCCAACTCCTGCGGCGCGGCCTGCTTCAGCAGGTCGGCAAAGATCTTGATCTTGTTCTTTCGCGACGACGTCGCCCGCACACCCTGTGACGCCTCAACCACATCGGACAAGAGCACTTGTCGACGGTAACCCGAGCGACCGACAACGATGTGACGCACAGCTCAGCAGCTCTGCTAACTCTGGCGTTGGCAACGGTGCGAAGACACCAATAAACTCGAGCGCATGGCCAAGACTTACGTCGGTGCGCGGCTGCGACAGCTGCGTACCGAGCGCGGTTTGAGTCAGGTCTCGCTGGCCAAGAAGCTCGAGATCTCCGCGAGCTATCTGAATCAGATCGAACACGACGTGCGCCCGCTCACCGTACCGGTCCTGCTGCGCATCAGTGAAGTCTTCGGCGTCGACGCCGGCTTCTTCTCCTCCCAGGACGACACCCGGCTCATCGCCGAACTCCAGGAGGTCGTGATGGACCAGGAGCTCGGGGTGGAGGCCGACGCCCAGGAGATCGCCGAAATGGTGTCCGCGCACCCGGGTTTGGCGCGCGCCATGGTGAACATGCATCGCCGCTACCGGAATACGACGGCGCAGCTCGCCGCCGCCACCGAGGACCGTTTCTCCGACGGCAGCGGTTCGGGCGCCATCTCCAAACCGCACGAGGAAGTGCGCGACTACTTCTATCAGCGGCAGAACTACATTCACGAATTGGATACCGCCGCCGAGGAACTCACCCATCGCATGCGTTTCCACGGCGGTGATCTCAAGCGCGAGATCCCGCGCCGCCTCAGCGATGCGCACGGCGTGCAGATCGTGGAGCGCATCGATCTGGGCGACGGCGTGCTCCACCGATTCGATCCCGAGCAGCGCCGCCTGGAAATCGCGCCGCATCTCTCGGGTGGGCAGCGGGTGTTCAAGCTGGCCGCCGAACTGGCCTACCTGGAATGCGGTGAGCTCATCGAAAAGCTGGTGGCGGAGGGCAATTTCTCCAGCCACGAGTCGATCGTGCTGGCGAAACTGGGCCTGGCCAACTATTTCGCGGCCGCCACCGTGCTGCCCTACACCCATTTCCACGAGGTGGCAGAGGATTTCCGCTACGACATCGAGCGGCTGTCGGCGTTCTTCACCCAGAGCTACGAGACCATCTGCCACCGCCTGTCCACCCTGCAGCGTCCCAAACTGCGCGGCGTGCCCTTCTCGTTCGTGCGCGTGGATCGGGCCGGCAATATGTCGAAACGGCAGTCCGCCACGGGTTTCCACTTCTCCTCCAGCGGCGGCACCTGCCCGCTGTGGAATGTCTACGAGACCTTCGCGTATCCCGCGAAGATCATGACCCAGATCGCCCAGATGCCCGACGGCCGTAAATATCTGTGGGTGGCCCGGACCGTGGAGCGGCGCGCCACCCGATATGGCGAGCCCAGCAAAACGTTCGCTATCGGACTCGGCTGTGAATTGCGGCATGCGGGCCGGACCGTTTATGCCGACGGCCTGGATCTGAACGAGCCCAAGGCGACTCCGATCGGCGCGGGTTGTCGAGTATGCGAACGCGCCAACTGCTCGCAGCGCGCATTCCCGCCACTCGGCAAATCTCTCGATATCAGCGAGCACCGAAGTTCCATCTCGCCGTACATCATTCAATGACCGATTCGACGACCTATCCGGACGGTAAACGGCCGTGAAATCCCGTACGAACATGATCAGGTGAAAATCAGAAAGCTTGTCGCCACGGCCGGTCTCACCATTACCGCCATGGCGATCACGGGGGGTACTTCCCACGCTGCGCCGACGCCTGATCCGGCGGCGGTGCAGTCGATTCAGCACCCCGCTCGGAACCAGAATGACCTGGGTTACTCCATTGTTCGGTCGGATGCGGATAAGACGGTAACCACGACGCTCACCGGCGGCACTTTCCGGCTCACCGATGCGTCGGTGGACGTGCTCGATGCCTCCGGGGTGGTCGTGTCGCGGATGCCGCTGGCGATGACCACCGCGGGTACGGATCTGGTGGTTTCGATGCATCCGAGCCTCGAGGACAACGGGACCAAGCTGGTTGCGCATCCGGAGGCCGGCGAGGTCGCACAGCCGGGTGCCGCGGACGTCGGCCGGTGGGTGCCGACCTCGCCCAAGCAGCGCGCGACCGAAACCGGTAGTGCCGTGGGCGCGTTGGGTGGTGCGCTCGGCGGCATCGTCGTCGGCGTCATCATCGCGGTGGCCACCGGGGGCTTCGGCATCATCGCCCTGCCGTTCGCGGCCATGATCGGTGCGCTGATCGGTGGTGGCACCGGTAGCGCAGCGGGCGCCGGCACCACCAACGACGACCGCCAGGACGGCTGGACGTGGGAGCAGGACTGCCAAACCGATTACTACACCCACGAGCAGTACTGCTACTGACCCGATCTCACCGTTGGGCCCGAGCCTGTGTCAGCTTTCGCCGACCCCGGCTCGGGCTGTTTCATATCCCTTGACCTGCACGAACGTTTCCTTCACACCGCCCGAACCACGATACGGTGAGCGGAAATTCACGTCGCGGCAATGTAGGAAATCGGACATTCATCGAGAGTCATTCCGGCGCAACACTTCCCGTTTACCTTTCGTTCCACGAATACAGCCGCTGTATACGCGGCGGTATTCGCAAGCGGCGCATGTGGCGTCGCCGAACACCGTGAAGTGAAGGATCCGCCCATGCACGACTCTCCCCGCCGGGACCGGGCCGCCCGCCTGATGAAGGCGATCACCATTCCGACCGCGCTGGCGCTGTCCGCCGTCCTGGTCGCCGGCTGTGGTTCGCGCGACAGCGACACCGCGTCGGGCTCCAATGCCAAGTCCTGCGTGGACACGTCGAAGGACACCATCAAGATCGGTTCACTGCATTCGCTGACCGGCACCATGGCCATCAGTGAGGTCACCGTCGCGAATGCCACCAAGCTGGCGGTGGACCAGATCAACGCCGCGGGCGGCGTTCTGGGCAAGAAGCTGGATGTGGTGCTCGAGGACGGCGCCTCGGATCCCAAGACCTTCGCGGAGAAGGCCGAGAAGCTGATCAGTTCCGACTGTGTGGCCGCGGTGTTCGGCGGCTGGACCTCGGCGTCCCGCAAGGCCATGAAGCCCAAGTTCGAATCGCTGAATTCGCTGCTGTACTACCCGGTTCAGTACGAGGGCCTGGAGGATTCGAAGAACATCTTCTACACCGGCGCCACCACCAACCAGCAGATCATCCCGGCGCTGGACTACCTGAAGCAGAAGGGCATCACCTCCCTCTACCTGGTGGGCTCCGACTACGTCTTCCCGCAGACCGCCAACCGCGAGATCAAGGCGTACGCCAAGGCCAATGGCATCGAGATCAAGGGCGAGGACTACGCCCCGCTGGGCTCCACGGATTTCTCCACCATCGTCAACAAGGTCCGCAATGCAAAGGCGGGCGCGGTTTTCAACACCCTCAACGGCGACTCGAATGTGGCCTTCTTCCGCGAGTACGCCAATGCGGGGCTGAAAGCCGCTGACATGCCGGTGGTCTCGGTGTCCATTGCCGAGGAGGAGGTCGGCGGCGTCGGCGTGCAGAACGTCGCGGGCCAGCTGACCGCCTGGAACTACTACCAGACCGTGGACACCCCGCAGAACAAGGCGTTCGTCGCCGCGTACAAGGCGGCCTACGGCGCGAACAAGCCCACCTCCGACCCGATGGAGGCCGCCTACACCTCGGTCTATCTGTGGAAGGCGACCGTCGAGAAGGCGAAGTCGTTCGCGGTGGCCGACATTCAGAATGCCGCCGACGGCGTCAGCTTCGACGCGCCGGAGGGCACCGTCACCATCGACGGCTCCAACCACCACATCACCAAGACCGCGCGCATCGGCGAGATCCACCCCGACGGGCTCATCTACACCGTCTGGGATTCCGGCAAGCCGATCCAGCCGGACCCATACCTGAAGAACTACGACTGGGCCAAGGGCCTGAAGTAATTCGGCGGCCGCCGATGAGGGGCGGCTGGTGCGGCACCTGTGCCGCACCAGCCGTACGGCGACCAACCAAGAGGCCAATCGATATGAAACAAACAGACAATCGATCCCTGTCCACCCGCCCGTTGGTTCGCGGCCCGTCTCGTTCTGGACTGAGCGGAGCGGGGGAGCGAAGCGGAGGAGCGGAGAGAAGGAAGAACGAGACCTCCGGGGCCGCGAACCCGCCTGGAGCGAAGCGGAGGGCACATTGAACACAGCGGCTGTCGGACAGCTCTTCACAGGGCTGAGTCTGGGCTCGATCCTGCTGCTCGCCGCGCTGGGTCTGTCGCTGACCTTCGGTCAGATGGGCGTCATCAATATGGCGCACGGTGAATTCATCATGGCCGGGTGTTACACGACCTATGTTGTGGAACAACTGATCTCGGCAACGGGCGTGGCGCTGATCGTGTCGCTGTTCGTCGGCTTCCTGGTCGGCGGCCTGCTGGGCGCGGCCCTGGAAATGGGGCTCATCCGCTGGATGTACGACCGCCCCCTGGACACCCTGCTGGTCACCTTCGGTGTCGGATTGATCCTGCAGCAGGCGGTGCGGGACATCTTCGGCGCGCCCGCGAAGAACGTGGTCGCGCCGGACTGGCTGACCGGCGGCCTCACCATCGCGGGCACCGTGGTGCCCAAGACCCGCATCTTCATCATGGTGCTGGCCGTGGTGGCGGTTATCGCACTGGCCACCGCGCTCAGGACGACGCCGCTCGGCCGCCGCATCCGGGCGGTGGTGCAGAACCGCAGCCTGGCCGAAACCTCCGGCGTCTCTTCACGTCTCACCGATGTGAGCACCTTCTTCATCGGTTCCGGGCTGGCGGCGGTGGCCGGTGTGGCCCTGACCCTGATCGGCTCCACCAGCCCCACCATCGGGCAGTCGTATCTGGTGGACGCCTTCCTGGTGGTCGTCATCGGCGGCCTCGGGCAGATCAAGGGCACCGTGATCGCGGCCTTCGCCATGGGCCTGCTGAATTCGTTCGTCGAATACTCGACCACCGCGACGGTCGCCAAGGTGATCGTCTTCGTCGTGGTCGTGATCTTCCTGCAGGTGCGCCCGCAGGGTCTGTTCACCGTCCGGACGAGGAGTCTGGCTTGACCACCATCCAGCGGCTGAGTGCCAACTCTTCCCTGAAAGCCCTGGGCGGCTTCGTCATCGCCGCCATAGTCCTGTTCGGTCTCGCACCGGCGATGCTCACCGACTTCCGGTTGAGCCTGCTCGCCAAGTTCCTGTGCTTCGCCATCGTCGCGGTCGGCATCGGCCTGGCGTGGGGCCGCGGCGGCATGCTGACCCTCGGGCAGGGCGTCTTCTTCGGCATCGGCGCATACATCATGGCCATGCACATGCAGATGGCCGACGCCGCCAAGGCGCACGAGGATGTGCCGGAGTTCATGACCATCGCGGGAGTGGACCAATTGCCCTCGTACTGGCGGCCTTTCGAGTCCGCGCCGGTGGCGCTCTCGGCGATCGCGGTGCTGCCCGCCGCCATCGCCGCGGTGCTCGGCTTCGGTGTGTTCAAGCGCCGGGTCAAGGGCGCGTACTTCGCCATCCTGAGCCAGGCGCTGGCCGCGGCACTGGCGATCCTGCTCACCGGGCAGCAGACCATCGGCGGCTTCACCGGATTGAGCGACTTCCGTTCGTTCTTCGGCTTCCGCCTGGACGATCCGGTGAACCGGCGCATGCTGTTCTTCATCGCGGCGGGCACGCTGCTGATCGTGGTGGCCATCGCACGCCAGCTCATGCACAGCCGCTACGGGGAACTGCTCGTCGCCGTGCGTGATCAGGAGGAGCGGGTCCGGTTCCTCGGGTACGACCCGGCCAACATCAAGATCGTCGCGTATGTGGTGGCCGCGTTCTTCGCGGGCATCGCGGGCGCATTGTTCACCCCGATCGTCGGCATCATCTCCCCCGCCGACATCGGTATCGTCCCGTCCATCGCCTTCCTGATCGGCGTCGCCATCGGCGGCCGCACCACCCTGCTCGGGCCGGTGCTGGGCGCGATCGGCGTGGCCTGGGCGCAGACCACGTTCTCCGAGCACTTCCCGTCGGCGTGGACCTACTTCCAGGGTGCGCTGTTCATCGTGGTGGTCGGCTTCATTCCGGCCGGACTGGCCGGATTCGGGCCCATGGCCAAGCAGCTGCTGGAGCGGCTGCGGCCCACGACGGCCCCCGACGCCGCACCGGAACCGGCCGCCGAGCCCGGAATCGAGGCCGATGCCGAGCCGGAGGCCGAGCAGAAGGTGGAAGCGCGATGACCGTGCCCGAACCGAAAATCGGCGGTAACGCCGGAATGGACAGCGAATACCTCGAAGTCCGCGGCCTGTCCGTGAGTTTCGACGGCTTCAAGGCCGTCTCCGACGTGGATCTGACCGTCCTGCAGGGCGATCTGCGCTTCCTCATCGGACCCAACGGCGCGGGTAAGACCACCCTCATCGACGCCATCACCGGCCTGGTGCCCGCGACCGGTTCGGCGCAGAAGACCGGCGCCGAGCTGATCGGCCGCAAGGTGCATCAGATCGCCCAGCTCGGGGTGGGCCGCACCTTCCAGACGGCGAGCGTGTTCGAACAGCTCACCGTGCTGCAGAACCTCGATATCGCCGCGGGCGCGGGACGTTCCGTGCTCACCCTGCTGCGCCGGCGCAAATCGGTGCTGCCCGCCATCGAGGAGGCGCTCGAGACCACGGGGCTCGCCGCGCTGCGCGACAAACCTGCCGGGGTGCTCGCGCACGGTCAGAAACAGTGGCTGGAGATCGGGATGCTGCTGGTACAGAACGCCTCGGTGCTGCTGCTGGACGAACCGGTGGCGGGCATGAGCGCCGAGGAGCGCGAGGAGACCGGAAACCTGCTGCGCCGCATCGGCGGTGAGCGGGTGGTCATCGTCGTCGAGCACGATATGGATTTCATGCGCGCGTTCGCCAGCTCGGTGACGGTGCTCGCGGGCGGCCGCGTCCTCAGCGAGGGCACCGTGGAGCAGGTGCAGGCCGATCCGAAGGTGCAGGAGGTCTACCTCGGCACCGCCGCGGCCGGCGAGCTGCCGCCCGCTGAGACCAGCACTACTGAATCCATTGGCGCGGAGCAGGAATCGGACGAGGCGCAGGAGGCCGCGGATGCTGGAACTCGTTGACCTACGCACTGGCTACGGCCGAACCGAGGTGATTCACGGTGTGTCCCTGACGGTCCCGGACAATGGCGTAGCGGCCATCATGGGCCACAACGGGGCCGGGAAGACCTCGCTGCTGCGTGCGGCGGTCGGCCTGCTGCCCGCCAAGTCCGGGCGGATCCGCTTCGGCGGCGAGGACATCACCAAGATGTCGCCGTCCCGGCGGGTCAAGCGCGGCCTCGCCTATGTCCCACAGGGGCAGCAGAGTTTTCCACAGCTGTCCACAATGGAGAACCTCCAGGTGGTGGCCGACGGCCGCAAACGCGGAAAGGTGCTCATCGGCGAAGCGCTGGACCTGTTCCCGGCGCTGCGGGAGCTGTTGTCCCGCAAGGCCGGACTGCTCTCCGGCGGCCAGCGCCAGCAGCTGGCCATAGCCCGCGCCCTCATCACCGAACCGGCGCTGCTGATCCTCGACGAGCCGACCGAGGGCATCCAGCCCTCGGTGGTCGCCGAGATCGAACGCACCATCATCGAACTCACCGGCCGGGGCGGACTCAGCGTGCTGCTGGTCGAACAGCACATCGGCTTCGCGCTGCAGGCCGCGCAGCAGTTCTATGTCCTGCGCTCGGGCCGCGTCACCTGCTCCGGGGCGGGCGGCGCGAGCGCGGAATCCGCGGTGCGCCAGGCCATGGCGATCTGATCGGACAGTCCGTGAACGCGCGCAGGGGGCGTATTCCGTTGTCCGAGCGGGTCTATCGATCCCTGCAGCGCGATCTCGCGGCCGGGATGCTGGTACCGACCGAGCGTCTCGGCGAGGAACGCCTCGCCGAGACCTACGGCGTCTCCCGCACCCCGGTCCGCGAGGCGCTGGCCCGGCTCCTCGCCGACGGCCTGCTGGAACGCCACACCGACGGCCTCTACCCGTACCGCCCCCGGGTCGACGAACTCGGGGACCTCTACGAACTCCGAATAGTCCTGGAGGCCAGAGGAATCCAACGACTGCAGGCCACTGTGGCGGAGCTCCCGGAGCCGCTGGCCGCGGCTGTTCTCCCGGAGCGCCCGGTAGCGACCGTGCCTTCGGAGCCGCCGGCAGCCGCCGTGCCTCCGGTCGTTGTCGCCCACCCCAGACCGTCCGGGTCACCCACCGACACGGGCGAACTCGGTGCGTACACCTATGCGACCGAGCCGGTTCCCACCGCACCGACCGCTCCGGTCGATGCGATCACCGCCCGGGCTCCCGGACCCACGAGTCGACCCGCGGTCACACTGCACGACATGGGTGCAGTCGAGCGGGAGCTCGACATCTGGCGGCGCGTGCGCGAGCATCCGCCCGAACCCGGGGCCGAACTCATCGCCGCCGACGAACGATTCCACACCACACTCCTGCTGGCCGCCGGCAATTCCGCACTGGCCGACGCACTCTCGACGGTGCACGCCCGGGTGCGGCCGGTGCGAGCCCTGGACATGCCCACGCCCGGGCGGATCGCCGCGATGGCCGAGGACCACATCGCCCTTGCCGAGCACCTGCTCGCGGGAGATCTGGACACCGCCCTGCGTACCCTGCTGGCCCACCTCACCAGCTCCCGAGCGCACGTCCTCACCCGCGCGCGCCGCGCACTGGAGCTCACCAAACTCGCCCAGGCGGTCCGCGAGTGACCCGATCCGCGCCGCGCCGGGCCGTCGGTCTGGCGAGTGGCTCAGACAGGGTGTTGACTGGGGGAATGGTGTCGACGAAGCCACGCATCGCTCCTGGTCGCCTGCGGGAGCTCGGTCCGGTGAACTGGGTTGTCTGGCAGGCGCTTTCGCGTGCCGCGGGCACAGAGGACGCGCATCTGTTCAGTACGCTGGGCCGCACCGGCGGCCTGTTCCGGGGATGGCTGCACTTCTCCGGCCGCCTCATGCCGGGCGGCAAGCTGCGCCGGTACGAGTCCGAACTGGTCATCCTGCGCGTCGCCCACCTGCGTCAATGCGAGTACGAGACGGACCATCACATCCGGCTGGGCCGCCGCGCGGGCGTCACCGCCGAAATCCTGGACCGCCTCCGGGAGGGCCCGGCCGCCGCCGGGTGGTCCGCCAAGGAGCGGGCGCTGCTCACCGCCGTGGATCGGCTGGTCACCACCCGCGACCTCGACGACGCCACCTGGCAATCCCTCGCCGACCATTACGACGAGCGCCGCCTCATCGAAATCGTCCTGCTCACCAACCAATACGAGGGCCTGGCCAGCACCATCACCACCCTCCGTATCCAAACCGACCACTAGTCGCGCGTCCGGCCGCGGCCGCTGGCGTGGGTCAGCGGCGCAGGCGGTGGACCGGCTGGGTGGCGGCTTCGGGAACGGTCTCGGCGTGCGGGATGGAATGCGCGTAGGCGGGTTCGGCGGGGCGGGCGGGCTGGATGCGGGCGTGCAGGTGCATGTCGTGCCAGCCGTCGTCGTGCAGGCCCGCGCTGCGATTGATGCCCTCGAGCACGAAGCCGGATTTGTGTGCCACCCGGCAGGATTGGGCGTTATGAACGGAATGCCGTAATTCCAGGCGGTGGAATCCGGCCACCTCGAAGGCCCAGCCGACCAGCGCCTCCACCGCGCGCGGGGCGATGCCGCGGCCGCGCACCGCGGGGACCACCCAGTACGCCAGCTGGGCCTCACCGTGCCCGAGTTCCATGTGGTGCAGCGAGGCCCGGCCCATCAGCCGGCCGCTGCGGCCATCGGCGACAGCCCAACTGGCCACGGTGCCACCGCTCCACGTGCGCACCCAGGAGTCCACCCACTCCCCGGCCTCCTCCACGGTGTCCGCGGTGCGCACATGCCAGCGCCGAATGGCCGGATCCTGGAAGGCCGCATACACCTCGGGCCCGTCCCGGCGCAGCCACGGCCGCAGCACCAGCCCGTCTCCCATCGGGAGCACCGGCTGCGCTGCCCGACTGAAGGTTTCGACGGCGACGATTGCCGGGGTTGATCGCGGCATGGGTGGAATTCTGCCCGCGATCGCCCGGTCCGCGCGGCGATATTGAGACCATCGTCCCGATCGGTCTCTCTTGCGCGTATCGCCCGAACCGGCCGGCCGCGCTCAGGGCCTGCGGTTTTCGATCAGCGCGGCCAATCCGTCCAGGACCCGGTCCAGCCCGAACTCGTAGGCGTGGTCCGCGCTGTAGGCGCTGTCGTGGGCCTGCCCCGCGACCGCTCCGATCCGGGCCGCCAGGGGATAGCGGCGGGCGTCGAAGACCCGCGCCAGCAGCGGGGCCGCCCGCTCCCACCACTCGCGATCGGAGTGCCCGCTCTCGGTCGCGGCCCGCGCGGTGTCGATGGCAAGCTGCGCGGTCGAGGTCACGAAGCCCAGCACATAGGTGAGCGCGGCGTCCATCTCCAGATCACCGAGGCCGAGCCCGTCGAACGCGCACAGCTCGTGATCGTATTTCGCGGCCACGCCGGGACCCAGCGGCGGCCGCGTGGTCGGCAGGTAGGCCACCCAAGGATGCTCGGCCAGCAGGGCGCGATTCTCGGCGGCGATCGTGGAAACCCGTTCCCGCCAGGGCATTCCGGTGAGATCGTGACGGGGCATGCGCTGGTAGACGGTGTCGAGCATGAGGTCCAGCAGTTCGGCCTTACCCGGCACGTAGGTGTAGGTGGCCATGGGCGTGATGCCCAGCTTGGCCGCCACCGACCGCATGGTGAGCGCGCCCAGCCCCTCGCCGTCGGCGATCTCCAGCGCGGCCGCGATGACGGCGTCGAGGGTGGTGCGCTGCTTGGGCCCGCGCGCCGAACCGCCGGATCCGGGCTCGCGCCACAGCAGTTCCAGCGTGCGCACCGGGTCCCCGGCGCTGCTGCGTTCCCCGCTTCGTCCGGCCATTCGCGTCACCTCCGCCGCTGATCGTATCGATGTGACAGTCGTCACTTTGCAGCCCGTCGAGAATTTACGTACAAAGTACAGTGTACTTAGTACAGCGTTGATCGGCACCACCTAGGAGGCCTCATGACCACCATCACCGCATCCGCGATCTCCCTGAACGTGCCCGACCCGATCGCCTCGGCCAGCTTCCTCATCGACCACTTCGGCTTCGCCGAGAAGATGTCGGCCGACGGCTTCGTCAACGTGACCCGGCCGGACGCCGGATTCGACGTCATCTACCTGCGCACCGGCCTTCGCAGCTTCAAGCCGGACCGCATCGCGGGCAGCGCGGGCGAGGGCCTGCTGGTGGTGTTCGTCGTGGACGACATCGACGCCGAATACGCCCGCGTCCAACGCGAAGGCGTGCCGATCGTGACCCACATCGAGACCGAGCCGTGGGGCGAGCGCTACTTCCAGGCCCTCGACCCCAATGGGATCGTCATCCAACTGGTCCAGTGGGTCTGACCGAAACCCGCTGAAAAATTCCTCCGTCGAACGTGTCGATTCCGGCCGGGCCCGTTCGAGGAGTAGTCGAGGGCCGAACGGCGGCCCGGCACTTCGACGAGAGGAATTCGATGCGAAAAGTGGTGGCTTTCGAGCACATGACCCTCGACGGCTTCGCGGCCTCGCGCACCGAGCTCGGACTGGAATGGACATTCGGCGCCTACAGTCCGGACCTCGCCGCCTTCCACGACGAGCACATCCGGGCCGATATCGGTACGACGATCTACGGCCGCAAGACCTTCCAGGGCATGCGCGATCACTGGTCGAGCGTTCCGGACAACCCGGAGGCCACGGCGCACGATCTCGAACACGCCGAATGGGTCACGAATATCGACAAGATCGTCTTCTCGACCACGCTCGAGTCGGCCGGCTGGCTGAACACCCGGATCATCGACAGCGACGGGGCGGCGCGCATCGCGGAACTGCGGGCGGAAGACGGCGGCGCGCTGGTCATCTACGGCAGCCCGACCCTGGTGCACTGGTTCGCCGACGCCGGGCTCATCGACGAATACCGCATCGTCATCCATCCGGTGACAATCGGCTCCGGCACCCCTATGTTCCGGGACAAGACCGAACTGAATCTGAACCTGCTGGAATCGAAGTCGTTCGACGGTGGCGCCCTCTATGTCCGCTATGCAGTCGCCCAGCGAGAGGATTGAGCAATGCGATACCTGGCACTGATTCGCCTGGATCCCGCCCAGATGCCCGAGGAGGGGCCCGGAGATGACCTGATCGCCAAGGTCAACGAGATCATCGAGGAGATGACCAAGGCGGGCGTGCTGCTCGACACGGCGGGTCTGCGCCCGGTCGAGGAGGGCACCCGGATCCGGCAGGCCGGCGGCGTGCAGACCGTCGTGGACGGGCCGTACACCGAATCCAAGGAGATCATCGGCGGATACATGGTCTTGCAGACCCGTTCGCCGGAGGAGGCGGCCGAGTGGGCGTCCCGGTTCCTGCGGGTGCACGGGCCGGAGTGGGACATCGAGGTCGAGGTGCGACAGCTGGACGGCCAGAACTGAATCCGCAGCAGGAGCGGGCGCGCCGGGCCGTGGAGGCGGCCTGGCGCATCGAATGGCCGCGTCTGGTGGCGGGCCTGACCCGCCTGGTCGGTGATATCGCCACTGCCGAGGAGCTCGCGCAGGACGCCCATGTGGCGGCGCTGGAACAGTGGCCTCGCGACGGCGTCCCGCCGAATCCGGGCGGCTGGCTCATGCTGACGGCGAAACACCGTGCGGTGGACCGCATTCGGCGCGACGTGAACTTCGCGCGGAAACTGGAGGTGCTCGGCCGTGAGACGCTCACGGCCGAGCAGCCGCCCGGCGAACCGGAACCGGCCATCGCGGATGACCTGCTGCGCATGATCTTCACCGCCTGCCATCCGGCGCTCTCGCCCCCAGCGCGGGCGGCGCTCACCCTGCGCATGGTGGGCGGCCTGACCACGGCCGAGATCGCGCGGGCCCATCTGGTCCCGGAATCGACCGTGGCGCAACGCATCGTGCGCGCCAAGCGCACCATCGCGGCCAAACGGATTCCCTACGAGGTGCCCGCGGGCGCGGAGCTGGCCGCGCGCCTGGACTCCGTGCTCGAGGTCATCTACCTGATCTTCAACGAGGGCTATACCGCCACCTCCGGCGAGCGCTGGGTCCGGGCCGAATTGTGTGAGGACGCACTGCGTCTGGCACGCATCCTCACCGGGCTGCTGCCCGAGGAGCCGGAGGCGTACGGGCTGGCGGCCCTGCTCGAACTGCAGGCTTCCCGCACCACCGCCCGCAGTGACGCGGACAACGCGCTGGTGCTGCTGCCGGATCAGGACCGGTCCCGGTGGAATCGGCTCTCGATCGAACGCGGCCTGACCGCTCTGGGCCGCGCGCACACGCTGAACCGGATGCGGGACCTTCCGCCCGGGCGCTACGCACTCCAGGCCGCCATCGCCTCCGTGCACGCCGTCGCCCCCACCGCCGCCGAGACCGACTGGCGGCGCATCGCCGGACTGTACGCGGTGCTGGCGCAACGGTTTCCGTCGCCGATCGTGGAGTTGAACCGTGCGGTCGCGGTGGCCATGGTGCACGGACCGGCCGCCGGGCTGGAGCTCATCGACGCGATCGTCGAGACCGGCGCTCTCGACGACTACCACCTGCTGCACGCGGTGCGCGGGGATCTGCTGTCCCGGCTGGGCCGGGATGCCGAGGCGCGGACGGCCTTTCGACGCGCGGCCGAACTGACAGCCAACGAGACCGAGCGCGAACTGCTGCTCGGCCGGGCGCGCTGACGCCGTCCTCACTCCGATCAGCCATTTCACCGCGTGTCGCTCACCCCTCCCGCGAAACGGCAGGGCGTACGGTCGGTTCCTGACTGAAGACATGTGGGTCTGTTTTTTCGTGAACGACACGGAAGGACCAGGCGTTGCCCATTCTCGACAAGCGTCCGCTCCGAGCCACCGTCCTCGGACTGCTCGTGGCCGCTCTCGCCCCGCTCACCGTCGCCGTCGGCACCGCCGACGCGCGCACCGAAATCGCCGACCCCATTGCCCAATCCGCGTTCCCGGCTGCTCTGCCGGTGGACCCGGCGTCCCTGCTGCAGCTGGTCGGGACGGCCCAGCGATTCGCCAAACCGGCTTTGCAGACACTGGCGCGTTTCATCGTGCCCGCGGACCAGTGGGGATCGTTCAATCAGATCATCACGCACGAGAGCGACTGGCAGGTCTTCGCCATCAACCCGACCTCCGGCGCCTACGGGCTGGCCCAGGCCCTCCCCGCGCACAAGATGTTCAGCGAGGGCCCGGACTGGATGTTCAACCCGATCACCCAGCTGCGCTGGGCCTACCGGTACATGGTCACGCGCTACGGCAGCCCGAATGCCGCCTGGGACTTCTGGCAGGCCCACAACTGGTACTGAGCCTGCCGGTCCCCGAGCTCGATTCAGCCCCGATCAGCTCAGCGCGGCCCGGAAGACCTCGGCGACCGGGGTCGACGGGCGGCCCAGCAGCCGCTGCAGATCACCGGAGTCGACGGCCAGGATGCCGTCGGCGATACCGGCGTCGGCATCGGCCAGGGCGGCGGCATAGCCGGCGTCCAGACCCGCGCCCTCCAGCGCCGCGGCGTAGTCGGCCTGCGGCAGGTCCTGGTAGCGGACCGGCTT
This sequence comes from Nocardia sp. NPDC101769, assembly GCF_044766925.1. Lineage (NCBI taxonomy): Bacteria > Bacillati > Actinomycetota > Actinomycetes > Mycobacteriales > Nocardiaceae > Nocardia > Nocardia sp. NPDC101769. The sequence goes on from NZ_JBIWMX010000026.1 coordinate 113,817, forward strand.
ACCGGCCACCTCCGAGATCACCTGCGCCAGTTCGGCATACGAGAGCGTCTCGTCGCCGCCGAGTTCGTAGACCTTGCCCTCGTGGCCGTCGGTGGTGAGGACGCGGGCGGCGGCCTCGGCGTAATCGGCGCGGGCCGCGCCGGATACCTTGCCCTCGCCCGCCGCGCCGTAGAGCACACCTGTCTCGATGGCGTGCGCCAGGCCGCCGGTGTAGTTCTCCCAGTACCAGCCGTTGCGCAGCAGCACGGTCGGAATGCTCGCCCCGGCCAGCGCGGCCTCGGTGCCGATGTGCTCCTGGGCCAGGATCAGCGGATTGCGGCCGGCCTGCGGAATGCTGCTGTAGGCCAGCAGTTTCACACCCGCCCGCTCGGCCGCGCGCAGCACGTTGGTGTGCTGGGCGACGCGCTTACCGAACTCGTTGCCGGAGACCAGCAGCACGCGGTCGACGCCCTGGAAGGCGCGCTCGAGCGCGTCCGGATCGTCATAGCTCGCCACCCGCACGTCGACACCCCGCGCGGCCAGATCAGCCACCTTGGCGGGATCGCGGACCACCGCCACCACCGGCTGCGATCCGTCCTTCAACAGCGCCTCGACGACCAGGCGACCCAGCTGTCCACTTGCTCCGGTGACTGCGACGGTCATGACTACCTCCAGGTTTCAGGGAATGAACTGCGGTGCTGACATGTACTAACTAATAGTAAGCACATACTATTCCAGAACCGCTACCCGAATCACAGGTAACCTGAACCTCATGAACGCTCGGCCTCCCGACCGGTCCTACCCGGACGACCCCACCCTGGAAGCCGACGTCTTCGCCCGCAACTGCTCCTCGCGCCCGGTCCTGCAAGACGTCGCCAGCCGCTGGGGCGTGCTCGCCCTGGCCGCACTGCGCGAGGGCCCCTACCGGTTCTCGGCGTTGCGCCGCCGCGTGGACGGCATCTCCGAGCGCATGCTCTCCCAGACCCTGCAGACCCTGGAACGCGACGGCATGGTCAATCGCGAAGTCCAGCAATCCATCCCGCCGGTCGTCGAGTACACCCTCACCGACCTCGGCGCGCAGGTGGCCGACCAGCTCGTCGGCCTCATCGACATCCTCGAATCCAATATCGCGAAGATCGAAGCGGCCCAGACCGCCTACCACCGCACGTAAGGAGCCGCATGTCCGCCGACATCGACCTGAACTATCTCGAACGCTGCGTGGAGCTGGCCGCCGAGGCCCTGGACGCGGGCGATGAGCCGTTCGGGTCACTGCTGGTCGGCGCGGACGGCACGGTGCTGGCCGAGGACCGCAACCGCGTCTCGGGCGGCGACGCCACCCGCCACCCCGAATTCGAGCTGGCCCGCTGGGCCGCCGAGCACCTCGCCCCCGAGGACCGGGCGACGGCCACGGTCTACACCTCCGGCGAACACTGCGCCATGTGCTCGGCCGCCCACGCCTGGGTCGGCCTGGGCCGCATCGTCTACGCGGCCTCGACCGCCCAGCTCACGGGGTGGCTCAACGAGTTCGGCGTCCCCGCGGGCCCCATCCGCCCCCTTGCCATCCAAGAGGTGGCCCCGGGCATCCCCGTCTCCGGCCCCTTCCCGGAGCTGACCGACCGCGTCTACGCCCTCCACCGCCGCCTGCACTTGGCGGACTGACCGCTGGAAAAACGAAAGCGGCCCGGTGCCAGCGGAAATCGCTAGCACCGGGCCGCTTCAGGGATACGGCGACAGAACCCTGAGATTCGTGAGACTCGCCCCCACTTCGGAGTTCGGGGGCAGGCTCCCGAACTCCCTTGGGGGTTCGGGGGCGAAGCCCCCGAGAGTCTTCGAGAGCTAGAAGTTGATCATGTGGCCGGCGAGGCCGTGGATCGCTTCCTGGAGGGCTTCCGACAGGGTCGGGTGGGTGTGCACATTGCGGGCCAGTTCGTTGACCGTGAGATCCCACTTCTGGGCCAGGGTCAGTTCCGGCAGCAGTTCGGAGACGTCGGGGCCGATGAGGTGGCCGCCGACGAGCTCGCCGTACTTGGCGTCGGAGATGAGCTTGACGAAGCCCTGCGCGTCACCGAGGCCGTGCGCCTTGCCGTTGGCGGTGAACGGGAAGGTCGCGACCTTGACGTCGTAGCCCTCGTCGCGTGCCTGCTGCTCGGTGAGACCGAAGGAGGCGACCTGCGGCTGGCAGAAGGTGGCGCGCGGCATCATGCGGTAGTCGCCCAGCGACATGGTCTCCGCGCCCGCGATGGTCTCGGCCGCGACCACACCCTGCGCCTCGGCGACATGCGCGAGCTGCAGCAGGGCGGTGACGTCACCGATGGCGTAGATGCCGGGGACGTTGGTACGCATGTACTCGTCGATCGCGATGGCGCCGCGGTCGGTGAGCTGCACGCCGGTGTTCTCCAGGCCGTAGCCCTGCACGCGCGGCGCGAAGCCGACGGCCTGCAGCACCTTGTCCACGGTGACGGTCTCGATCGCGCCGGACTTGTTGTCCTTGATCGACACGGTGACCTTGGACCCGTCGTCCTCGATGGACTGCACGGCCGCACTGGTGGTGATGGCGATGCCGAGCTTCTTGTACGCCTTGGTGATCTCCTTGGAGATGTCGGCGTCCTCGTTCGGCAGTGCGCGGTCGAGGAATTCGACGATGCGCACGTCCACACCGTAGTTCTTGAGGACGTAGGCGAACTCCATGCCGATGGCGCCCGCACCCACGATGAGGATGGAGCCCGGCAGATCACGGGTGAGGATCTGCTCCTCGTAGGTGACCACGTTCGCGGACAGCGAGGTGCCCGGCAGCAGCTTGGTCTCGGTGCCCGCGGCGATGATCACGTTGTCGAACGTGATGTCCTCGGTGCCGCCCTTGGTGAGCGCGACCGAGAGCGACTTCGGGCCGGTGAAGGTGCCCTTGCCGTCGAACTCGTCGATCTTGTTCTTCTTCATCAGGAAGTGGACGCCCTTGACCCGGCCGTCCGCGACCTTGCGGCTGCGGTCGAACGCCGCGCCGAAGTCGAAGGTCGCGTTACCCGAGATGCCGAAGGTCTTCGCTTCCTTGGTGAAGATATGAGCCAGCTCCGCATTGCGCAGCAGTGCCTTGGACGGAATGCAGCCCACGTTCAGGCACACGCCACCCCAGTATTTCTGCTCGACGATCGCTGTTCGCAGGCCGAGTTGAGCGGCACGGATCGCGGCGACGTAACCGCCGGGACCAGCGCCGAGAACGACGACATCGTAGTGGGAAGTCACGGCTTCGAGACTAGACCTGTTGTCGGGGCCTCACTCAGCCATCCCCCGCCCGCGTGAGACGGGGAACACGTGAGAGAGGTCACGCCCGTCCGGCCTGGAAGCGACCGATCAGTCCGCCAGACCTGCTCTAATCACGCCAGACCCGCTGGGCCACGCGCGCGAAATTGCCGCCGAACACGGCCGCGCGGTCGGATTCGGAGAAGCCGCGCGCGGCCAGCACCTCATCCAGACCCGGCACTCCCGACGCGCCGAGCAGGTCGTCCGGCGGCACCCACTGCAATTGGCCGTAGCGCAGATACTCCTCGGAGAAGCTCTCGGGATTCTTGGCCAGCTCGCGGTTGAAATCGTCGGCGTCGAAGGAGTAGTCGGAGCCGACCCCGATGTGCTCGATGCCGACCAGTTCCGCCCCGTAGGCGATGTGGTCTGCCATGGCCTCGATGCGCCCGGCCCGGTCGGCGGGCTCGTTGCGGCCCAGGAAGATGCCGACCCCGTTGATGCCGATCACGCCGCCGGTGGCCGCGCACACCTTGGCCTGATCGTCGCCGATATTGCGCGGATGTGCCCACAGCGTCGCGAAATTCGAGTGGCTGTAGATCATGGGAACCGTCGTGGTCTCGGCGATGTCCAGGCCGGTGCGGCGCGAGCAGTGCGAGCCGTCGGCGAACACCCCGACCTCGTTCAGCTTGCGAATCAGGTCCCGTCCATAACGGGTGAGCCCGGTGCCGTCGGTGTCGAGACATCCGCCGCCGGCGGCATTCGCGTGGTTGTAGGTGGGCAGCAGCGACCGCAGGCCCAGTTCGTAGAACAGCTCGACATTGTCGAGATCGCCCTCCAGCGGCCCGGAGTCCTCGAGGTCGAAGGCCAGCGCCAGGGTGGCGTCGGTGTCCTCGGTGGGGACCTGCGGCCACGCGTCCTCGATGCTGTGCACCAGACGGAATCGCCCGTCGGTCAAGGCATCTCGGCGGAACTGGGTGACCAGCTCGAGCGACTCGCGAGTGGATTGCGGCGCATAGCCGATGTTCACCGAGAGATACGAGCCCAGCGGGTATCGCGTCAGGTCGGCGAGGTCCGCGGTCGGCAGCAGCGGCAGGCAGCAGTGCTGTTCCCACAGCCGGGGCTCATGCGACACGCCGAGGCCTCCTGGATCCGATCGGTATCGAAACAGCAATCCTACTGACCGCGCGGCGCAGTGCCCGGCAATACGTTCGCGACCGGCGAACGCGTGCCTGGGCAACAATGTGGGCATGACCGGTGTTGGAGAGGGCGTGACGGATCCCTACCTGTGGCTCGAAGAGGTCGAGAGCGAGCGCGCCCTGACCTGGGCGGAAGAACGTAATGCGGTGTCCAGGGAGCGGTTCGCGTCCTCGGAGCGCTTCAGTGACCTCGAGGCGCGCGTGCTCGCCATGCTCGACACCGACACCCGCATCGCCTATCCGGGCCGGCGCGGCCCCTGGCTCTACAACTACTGGCGCGACCGTGAGCATCCGAAGGGCCTGTGGCGGCGCACCACCTTCGCCGAGTACGCCAAGGACGATCCGGAGTGGGAGATCCTCATCGACCTCGACGCGCTGGCGGCGGCCGAGGGCGAGAACTGGGTCTGGGGCGGTGCGGCGGTGAAGCGGCCGGAGCAGCGGCGCGCGCTCATCAGCCTCTCGCGCGGCGGCGCGGACGCCAAGGTGGTCCGCGAATTCGATATCGAGGCGAAGGCTTTCATCGCGCCCGAGGACGGCGGCTTCCACCTACCCGAGGCCAAGTCGGACTTCGCCTGGATCGATCACGACACCCTGTACGTGGGAACCGATTTCGGCCCCGGCTCGCTGACCGATTCGGGCTATCCGCGGGTGGTGAAGCGCTGGCGGCGCGGAACCCCGCTGGAGGCGGCGGAATTCGTGTACGAGGGCGAGGTCACCGATGTGGCCGTCTCCTCGGGCTACGACCGCACCCCCGGCTACGAGCGGCACTTCCTGAGCCGCGCCACCGACTTCTTCAACGAAGAGGTCTACCTACTGGAGTCCGACGGCACGCTGCGGTTCATCGACGTGCCCACCGACGCCACCGAGACCTGGTACAAGCGGTGGCTGCTGGTGCGGCTGAAGTCGCCGTGGGAGGTGAACGGCGCCAGCTATCCGGCCGGTGCGCTGCTGGCGGCCGACTTCGAGGCATTCCTCTCCGGCGCACGCGATTTCGAGGTCCTGTTCACCCCCGACGCGCACACCGCGCTGCACGGCTACGGCTGGACCGAGAACCACCTGCTGCTGGTCACGCTGGAGGACGTGCAAACCAAGCTGTACGTGCTCACCCCCGGGCCCGACGGCTGGGCCCGCGAGCCGCTGGCCGATACCCCGGCCATGGCCAGCACCAGCATCATGAACCTGGACCGCCTCGAGGGCGGCGACGAATTCATGCTCTCCACCAGTGGTTTCACCCGCCCGACCACACTGATGTCGGGGTCGGTGGGCGGCAGCGTGGAGGTGCTGAAGCAGGAGCCGAGTTTCTTCGACGCCGACGGCATCGTGACCGAGCAGTTCTTCGCGCAGTCCGACGACGGCACCCGGATCCCGTATTTCGTGATTCGCCACCGCGATCGCCAGGGCTCCCCGGGCCCGACCGTGATGTCCGGTTACGGCGGGTTCGAGGTCTCCCGCACCCCCAGCTACAGCGGCATGGTGGGCATGGGCTGGCTGGAGCGCGGCGGCACCTACGTCATGACCAATATCCGCGGTGGCGGCGAATACGGTCCGGAATGGCACACCTCGGTGCTGAAGGCCAACCGGCACAAGGCCTTCGAGGATTTCGCGGCCGTGGCGCAGGATCTGGTGGCGCGCGGCATCACCACGCCCGGGCAGTTGGGCGCGGTGGGCGGCAGTAATGGCGGCCTGCTCATGGGCGTCATGCTGACCCGGTACCCGGAGCTGTTCGGGGCCATCGTGTGCCAGGTGCCGCTGCTGGACATGAAGCGCTACCACCTGCTGCTGGCGGGCGCGTCCTGGATGGCCGAGTACGGCGACCCGGACAGGCCGGAGGAGTGGGAGTACCTCGCGAAGTACTCGCCGTACCAGAACACCAGCCCGGACCGGCAGTATCCGCCGATCCTGCTCACCACCTCCACCCGCGACGACCGCGTGCACCCCGGCCATGCACGAAAGATGGCCGCGCGCTTGGCATCCGAGGGCCACAACGTCTGGTACTACGAGAACATCGAGGGCGGCCACGGCGGCGCGGCGGACAACAAGCAGTCCGCCTTCCAGGCGGCGATAATCTACGAGTTCTTCACCCAGCAGCTGATGGACTGACGCCCGGGAGCCGACATGGACCAACTGGACGAGCTGATCGAGAGCACCGCCACCGCCACCGGGCTCGATCCGGACGACGTCCGGTCCTTCACCGCCACCGCCGAGCGGCGCGAATATCCGGCCGGCTCAACCCTGTTCCACGAGGCCACGCCGCGGGAGTGGGCAGGCATCGTGGTCGAGGGCGAGATCCAGATCATCTCCGGCCTCACCGGCCACGAGGTCCAACTCGCGCGCCTGGGTCCCGGCAGCCTGGTCTCCGAGGTCGCGCTGGTGGACGACTCCCTGCACACCGCCACCGGCCGCACCCGCGACGGTGCGGTAGTGCTCGCGGTCCCGCACGCCACCCTGCGGGAGCTGGCCGAGCTGCATCCGGATCGCTACTACCGCATCGTCGCCCGCGTCGCCCAGCTCATCGCGCACCGCATGCGCAGCGTCTCCGAACGCCTGGCGGCGGCGATCGCGGCCCAGCAGCCGCTGGGCGGCATTCGCACCGAACACGATTCGCTCGGCACCCGGGAACTGCCCGCCGAGGCGTACTACGGCGTGCAGACCCTGCGCGCGATGGAGAACTTCCCGATCTCGGGCGTGAAGCTGCGCCGGTTCGGGCACCTGGTGTCCGCACTGGCCTACGTGAAAAAGGCCGCGGCACTGGCGAACGCGGAGCTGGGGGCGATCACGCAGGAGAAGGCGACGGCCATCATCGGGGCCTGCGACGAGCTGCTGGAGTCCGGCGGCTCCACCGCTCAGCGCCTGTGCGAGGACTTCATGGTCGACATGGTGCAGGGCGGCGCGGGCACCTCGACCAATATGAACGCCAACGAGGTCATCGCCAACCGCGGCCTCGAGCTGATGGGGCATCGCAAGGGCGAGTACCGCTACCTGCACCCCAACGACGACGTGAACTGCTCCCAGTCCACCAATGACGTCTACCCCACCGCGGTGAAGCTCGGCGTGTACCTGTCACTGCAGGACGCCGCCGCGGCGCTGGCGGAACTGCGGAATGCCCTGCGGGCCAAGGCGGTCGAATTCGGCGACGTCATCAAGATGGGCCGCACCCAGCTGCAGGACGCCGTCCCCATGACCCTGGGCCAGGAGTTCGGCGCGTACGCGGTCATGATCGGCGAGGCCATCAGGCATCTGCAGCGCATCGGGCAGGACCTGCTCGCGGTGAACATGGGCGGCACGGCCATCGGCACTGGCATCACCAGCCCGCCCGGCTACGCGGACCTGGTCACCCGGAATCTCGCCGAGATCACCGGGCTACCCATCCGCCAGGCCGAGAACCTGGTCGAAGCAACCCAGGACTCGGGCGATTTCGTGGCGGTGTCGGGCACCCTCAAGCGCGCGGCGGTCCAGCTGTCCAAGATCTGCAACGACCTGCGGCTGCTCTCCAGCGGCCCGCGCGCCGGCCTGGGCGAGATCAATCTGCCCGCGGTGCAACCGGGTTCGTCGATCATGCCCGGCAAGGTCAACCCGGTCATCCCGGAGGTGGTGAACCAGGTCTGCTTCCAGCTCATCGGCTACGACATGACCGTCACCATGGCCGCCGAGGCCAGCCAGCTGGAACTGAACATGGCCGAACCGATCATGGCCTACGACCTGCTGATGGGCCTGATGATGCTGCGCAACGCGGCCATCACCCTGACCAGCCGCTGCATCACCGGCATCACCGCCAACCGGGACCACTGCCGGGATCTGGTAGCGCACAGCATCGGGCTGGTGACCGCGCTGGTGCCCAAGCTCGGCTACGAGCAGTCGGCGGCGATCGCCAAGGAGGCGTTGCGGACCGGCGGCAGCGTCTACGACCTGGTGCTGGAGCGCAGCGCCCTGAGCAAGGACGAGCTCGACGAGCTGCTGAGCCCGGAGAAGATGACCGCGCCGCGGTCGCGCACCCTCTGAATCGGCCCACGAATCAGCGGTCCCGGAGCCACTTTTCGACATAGTCGAGGGTGGACTCGGGATCGCTGATCCAGCCGTTGTGCCCGAGCGGGTCCGGATTGTGCCAGGTGGTGATGTCGGCCTCGGACAGCTTGGCGAGCAGCTGCCGCGCCGACCCGCGCGGGGTCAGCTCGTCGCCGGTCATGGTGATCGACAGGACCGGCAATTTCAACCGCCCGATGCGCTCCTCGTAGTCGATATCGGCTCCGGCGGGCTGGAATCGGCCGGTGCGGGCCAAGCGCGCCCAGTCGGCGATGAGCGCCTTCGACTGCCGTCCGAAGCCGCCCGCGGTGATGGTGTCGCCGGGCCAGAACCCGGCCAGATTGGCGGTCAGTGACAGCGCCGCGCTGCCCAGCGCGGCCATGCCCGTGTAGCCGCGGAAATGCGGCGTGCCCGCGGCGATGAGGATCAATCCGCCCAGCCGCCCGCGGATCCGGGAGGCGTACATGACGCCGAGCTGGCCACCCATGCTGTGCCCCAGCAGGTATGGCGTGCTGCCGGGGAACCGCTCGCGGACCACCTCGAACATGGCGGGGAAGTCGACCGCCACGAGTTCCTGATAGCCGTGGGTGCTCGGGACACCGGGTTTCGGCCTGCTCTCGCCGTTTCCGCGGATCTCCAGCAGCGCCACATCGAAACCCCGGTCCGCCAATGGCTTCCCGAACAGTGAGTAGTACTCCCCCGGGACACCCAGGCCCGGCGCGATCACCACCACCGGCCGGGGACTGTCGGCCGTAATCGGATGCCGGTGCGGGCCTTTCGCCGGTATCAAGCGCACCGGCACCGTGGTCCCGTCGGGCATCTGGATGGGCACGGTCTCCATGACCGGCACGCTACCCGCAAAGGTCGCGCCCGTCCGCGAGGCAGCGGACGGGCGCGAAATCGAGTCGGTTGACGGAGGTTCGGGCCGGGTCAGGCGCTGACGGCGCCCATGATGATGCGGCGCAGCACCCGGATCACGTCGTCGAGCGGCTGGCGCGGTTCCGAACCGCTCCAGGCGTCCACCACGTAGTTCACGGCGCCGATGATGGCGAGCACCCGCATTTCGTAGTCACCGGGCGGGATTTCACCGTGCAGGGCGGCATCCTCGGCGGCGCTGGCCAGCAGCGCGCCCCAGGCGCGCCGCAGTTCCAGGCGGAACTTCTCCACCTTGGGTCCCGCCCCGACGACTTCGACGAGCGCGACCCTGGCCTTGCGCGGATCGCGCCCGATGGACTCGATATAGGCGCGTACGGCGGCGTCGATGATGTCGATGGCGCTGGCGTCGGAGTGCTCGGCGATGGTGGCCGCCACGGCTTCCCGGGATTCGCGATCGATCTGCTCGTAGAGCTCGAGCAAGAGCGATTCGCGTCCGGTGAACTCCTCGTAGAACTGTCTCGAGGAGAGACCGGCGTCCTTGCAGATGGCCCCGACAGAACTATTGGCGTATCCATCGCGCGCGAACACCGTGAGCCCGGACTCCAGAAAACGCGCACGACGCTGCCGCTGCCGGTCTTCTACGGGCTGCCCGGCGTACATTCTTCCCGCGTTCGTTTCCTGTGACATTGCGCCAGACAATACCGAAGGGCCCGATCCCCTCGTCATGGATCGGGCCCTTCGTTTGAACCTTCGACTTACCGCGCGATAGCCGAAAGATGGCTCAGTGACTTCGGGCCGGGCGGCGCACCCGGGACGGTGGGTATAGGCAGGGGAACCGTCCCGGGTTCGGGACGCGGGTCCGGGGGGAGAGACTCGCGGCCCGATGTCGCATTGACCCGAAAGTCACTGATCGTTTGCCGTTCAACACGATACAGAGCAGCCGAACTGGACGGAATACTTTTCGAGGATCTTTCTAGAATTAATTTGTCGAACGCTCGCGATGCCCGGCCGGACCAGGGCGGGAGCGCCCGATGCGAGCGGAGTACCCAGCGCGCCACCCGCCGACACCGGGCACGAAACCCGCCGACACGGGCATAAAAAGGACCCGATCCTCTCGTCGGAGATCAGGCCCTTCCAGATCACCCCGGCTTCCGCGCAGTAGCCGAAAGATGGCGCTCGCGTGGCTACTTGGCGGAAACGCACGAAGAGCCGGTTGCCGGCAGCTCGAGAATGGCCTGAACGAGAACATCCGAAAGGAAGTTCGCCAAGGTGGTGCTCCGATCCGCCGGAGTGCCAGCGCCTTCACTGACTGTTTGCCCTCGGCACGATACCGATCCGGCGCCCACGCAGGGAAGATTTCCCATGAACTTTCTAGAATTTTTTTGAGAAAGCCCTAGATCAGGCCGGGACCTCCGGCTCGCCCAGAGTGAGCATGAGCCGGTTGGCCCACGAGAACGAGGCGGCGGACAGCACCAGATCGTGCAGCTCGGCGGAGTCGAAACCCAGCTCTCGCAGCCGCTTCAGATGATCGGCGGACGCGCGCGGCGGATTGGCGGCCAGCGCGTCCACGAAATCGATGACGGCGTCCCATCTTTCGTCGATCCGCACCTCATTGCCCTCGTCCAGCAACCGCTGCACATCCGCGACACGCTTGGACAGCGCAGAAGTGAAACGCGAATGAACGGATGCGCAGTACTCACACCCGTTGTGCCGGGAGGTAACGGTCGCCGCGAGTTCGCGCTCGGCGCGGATCAATCCCCCTCGACCGTAGAAGATCGCTCGGTCATTCGCGCTGCGCTGCGCCAGCACCTCGGCATTGCGCGCGAGTAGCCGGAAGTAGGGGCCGACACCCCGGTCACCCTCGAGCAGGGGGCGCTGCAACTCATCGGCATCGGCCAGCACGATGGGTTCCACCCACGGCACCCAGTCCAGCTGCTCCTGGGTGAATCCCCTTGGCCGCCGCGATATCTCGACACTGCGCACCTCGCGCCCGGACTCACTCATCATCCGCTCCGATCAGTCGCAGCCCGGCCAGCAGCCGGACCTGGAAGTGCACGAACCCGATGAGCTGCGCCACCGTCACGATGTCGCGCTCGGACAGGCCGGCCGCGGCCAGCGCGTCGATGTCCGCGCGGGCAATGGACGCCGGCGCGGAGGTCACCCGGGCGGCGTGCCGCAGGATGGCCGCCAGCACCGGATCGCCCTCCGCCGGAGTGGTTCCCAGCGCCGCGTAGTGCGCGGCCAGCTCCGGCGCGCCGGCCAGCTCGGCGACGGCGACCGCCGCCGCGATCAGCCGCTCCCGTCCGACGCTCGCGGTGGCCGGGCCGTCGAGCAGCGCCTCGAATGCCCCCTGCGAATGTTGGATTACCTCCGGGCGTGTCGCGCGCACGGCGCGCACCGATTCGGCCCGCGCACCCAGCACGGCATCGATGACATCGGCGCGGCGGCCCACTGCGCCGCCGCGCGAGCCGGCCGGGCCGGCCGCATCGGAAACACTCTCTCCGGCCACTTCCGTTGCGGCAGGCGGCGTGTCGTCATAGGCGGGGGGTGCCTCGGTCACCGGGTGGTCCTTTCGTCGGGTCGCCAACCCAGTTGCGGCGCGACCTTGGTGGCGATGAGTTCGATGGAGCGCAGGGTGGCGGCGTGACCCGGGTCGACCGGATGCGCCTGCACGATGAAGTCGGTGGCATGCCGCAGCGCCGCGTCCTCCGACAGCTGCGCCACCACCTCGTCCGGGGTGCCGACGTAGATGTCGCGCAGCACTTCGCCGACGAATTCCGCCACTTCGGGTCCGCCGTTGCGGCCGAGCTGATCCAGGAACCGGGCCGCGCCGCGCTCGGCGAGGGCGACCGCCTCGTCGTGGTCGTCGGCCACGAAAACGCCCCGGGACGCGCCGATTCGCGGTTCGACGCCCGCGGGCAACGCGTCGAGGTAGGCGTCGACCAGCGGTTGCTGGATCTGCCAGAGGGTGGCGGCCGGCGCGGCCGGATCACGCGGCTGGGCCTTCGACAGCAGCAGTCCGTCACCGGCCCGCCCGGTCCGGGCCGCGCCCCCGGCCGAGAAGGTGGCCTGCCACAGGCGGCGACGCAGCCCCGCGGCGGGCGGGTTCAACCCACGGTCACCGACCAGCGGCGTACCGTCCAGGGCCGCGGTCACCCGCGCCAGTTTGCTCGCGTACACCAGCTGCCGATCCGCGCCGGCCAGGTCGAACAGGTCGAAGGCGTGCCGCGACCCGCCCGCGCCGAAGCCCAGCTCGAGCCGCCCGCCCGACAGCTCGTCCAGCACCGCCGCGTCCTCGGCGACCCGGATCGGATCCTCCAGGGCCAGCGTCACGATCGCGGTCCCGAAGCGGATGCGCGGGAAGCGGGCGGCCGCGTGGGCGAGGAAAACGAACGGGGACGGCAACCCGCCCTCGGCCGGATCCAGGTGATGCTGCGCCACCCAGGCGGTGTCGTAGCCGAGCCGTTCGGCCAGCCCGATCTGCTCGAGGGCCTGCCGGTACACCGTGCCCGCGTCCTCCGCCGGATCGGAGCGGACCAGGCGGGTGAAGAAGCCGAGCCGTTGCGGGGTCATGTGGTCACCTTTCCGAGGTAGGCGTCGCGCACCGCCGGATCGCCGACGAGTTCCGCGGCCGGGCCGTGCAGCACGATCCGCCCGCTGCGCAGCACATTGGCGGTGTGCGCGATGCTCAGGGCCAGCTCCGCCTGCTGCTCGACGATCAGGATGGCCAGGCCCAGCTCCCGATTGAGCCGGGCGATCTCCTCCAGTACCCGATCCACGAACAGTGGCGACAATCCCATGGTGGGCTCGTCCATGCAGATGAGGCGCGGTTTGCTCATGAGCGCGCGGGCGAAGGCCAGCATCTGCTGCTCGCCGCCGGAGAGCGTGCCCGCCCGCTGGGCGCGCCGCTCGGCCAGGCGCGGGAAGTGGCCGAATAGCTCGGCGGCGCGCGCGGCCAGCACCGCGCGGCGCTCCCTGCGGATGTAGCCGCCGACGAAGAGGTTCTCCTCGACGGTCATGGCCGGGAAGACGCGCCGGGCCTCCGGGACCGAGGCCAGCCCCGCTCGGATGCGCGCCGACGGGGGCGTCGTACTCACGTCCGTGCCGTCGACGCGCACCGTGCCGGAGGACGGTTTCAGCAGGCCGAGCGCGGTTTTCATGGTGGTCGACTTGCCCGAGGCATTGCCGCCCAACAGCGAGACGATCTCGCCGGGCCGCACCCGCAGGGAGACCTCGTCGAGGGCCCGGGACGAGCCGTAGTGCACCACCACCCGGTCGAATTCGAGGATCGGCGTGGCGTTCTCGTCGAACTCAGACATCCGCGCCGACCTTGCCGCCGGCCCGGCTGCGCCCGAGGTAGGCCTCGATGACGCGCGGATCCGCCAGCACCTCGGCGGGCGTGCCCTGGGCGATGATGCGCCCCTCGTCGAGCACGAGTACCCGGTCGGACAGTTCGTGGACCAGGTCCATCTTGTGTTCGACCAGCAGCACCGTCTGGCCCTGGGCCTTCAATTCGGCCAGCTGTCTGCCGATTTCGGCGGTCTCGGTCTGGTTCATGCCGGCGGCGGGCTCGTCGAGGAGCAGCAGGCCGGGTTCCGCGGCGAGCGCCCGCGCGATCTCGGTGCGGCGGCGATTGGCGTAGGACAGCGTGTAGGTCGGATGGTCGGCGCGCGGCACCAGACGTTCGGAGAACCGCGCGAGCTGGGCGTCGATGCGTGCGGCCGACGCCCGCCGCTCGGCCCGCGCCGCCGGTGTCGGCACCAGCGCCACTGCCAGCTCGGCGAGCAGCGAAATCCATTTCAGCACCGGCACATTCGCCAGCATGCGCAGTGGCCGCGCGGCGCGCAGCGTGGGCTGCAGGCCCACATCGACGTTCTCGCGGACGGTCATATTGCCGAACACGCGGCCGTTCTGGAAGGTCCGTGCGATCCCCGCCGCGGCAGCCGCCTCCGGGCGACCGGGGCGAATCCTGGTGCCGTGCACCAGGACTGCCCCGGCATCCGGCTTCAGCACACCGGAGATCAGATTGACCGTCGTCGACTTCCCGGACCCGTTGGGCCCGATGATCGAGACGAATTCACCGGGCGCGATGGAGAATTCGACCAAATCCACGGCCCGCACACCGCCGAACGAGCGTCGCAGACCGGTGACCGTGAGCACATCAGGCGTTGACCGGGACACGATTCCTCCTCACCAGAACTCCCTGCGGCCGGAACCGCACCACCAGCAGCAATATCAAGCCGTACAACACGATTCGCCACGATGGCGCCAGCCGCAGCAGCTCCGGCACCCCGATCAGCACCACCGCGCCCAGCACCGCGCCGTACGGCGAGGCGGTGCCGCCCAGCACCAGGATGGTCACCACCAGCAGCGACATGGGCAGGTTGAAGACCGTCGGGTCGATGTAGGAGTACTGGTGGGCCAGCAGCGCGCCGCCGATGCCGGAGAAGAACGCCGCCACCGCGAAGGCCAGCGCCTTGTAGTCGCGCACCGGCACCCCCGCCGAGCGGGCGGCCACCTCGTCGGCTCCGATGGCCCGGATGGCGATCCCCAGCCGGGACCGCTGCACGCCGACGATGACCGCCAGCACGATGGCCAGCACCACCAGCTCCAGCCGGAAAATCTGGGTGTGCGTGGTGAATTCGTATCCGAACAGGCTGGGCGCGGGGATCCCGAAGATACCGTAGCTGCCGCGCGTCACCGGCTCCCAGTTGCGGATGATCGCCACCGTCACGATGCCGATGCCCAGCGTCGCGATGGCCACATAGTGCCCGCCCAGCCGCCACAGCGGCGCGGCCAGCACCGACGAGGCCACGGCCGCGACGAGGCCCGCGGCCACGATGGCGGGCAGGAAGGCCCAGCCGTGCGACACCGTCAGCACCGCGGAGGTGTACGCGCCGATGGCGATGGGACCCGCCTGCCCGATGGCCAGCTGTCCCGCCGACCCGGCCACCAGCGTCATGGAGACCGCGATGATGGCGTAGGCCAGGATCTGGGTGCCCACCGAGATGCCGTAGTCGTCCGCGATCAGCGGAATCGCCACGCCCGCAACGGCGAACGCGATCAGCGCATGCCACCAGCGCACCCGTGGTTCCCGCCCCGACCCGAGGAAGGTGCCGGTCATGGGCTCGTATTCGATAGCGGGCGGCCGGGCGAGCAGGCCGCCGGGCCGCAGCACCAGGAAGAGCACCAGCAGGCCGAAGGTGATCAGATCCCGATAGCCGTCACCGAACCAGTAGATGCCGAACGCCTCCACCAGCCCGAGCACGAAACCGCCGAGGACCGCGCCCGGAATCGACCCCAGCCCGCCGATGGTGGCGGCCACGAACCCGGTCATGCCGACGATGCCGCCGCTGGTCGGCGAGATGTTCGAGTTGTAGAGGCCGACGAAGACGCCTGCCAGCCCACCCAGTCCGGAGGCGATGGCGAAGGCCAGCGACTGCACCCGGCCCACGCCGATGCCCATCTGTGCGGCGGCGTCCGGGTCCTGCGCGGTGGCGCGAATGGCCAGGCCGTGGCGGCTGTAGCGCAGGAAGGCCCAGAGTCCCGCCATCACCGTGAGGGTGAGGGCGAACATGACCACATCGGAGGTGCCGAACCGCACCCCGCCGACCCGGAAGTTGTTGGTGGGCAATACCTGTGGGAAGGGCCGGGTGTCGGGCCCGAACACCAGGGCGACCACGTTCTCGATGATCAGCCCGACCGCCACCGTCGCCAGCAGCGCGGCGATGGCCGGGGCTCGCCGCAGCGGCCGCACCGCCAGGATGTCGATGGCGACACCGACCAGCGCCGTCGCCGCCACCACGATGACCAGCGCGGCCCACCAGGGCACGCCGTGCTGGGCGATCAGCCACCAGCCCAGCACCGAACCGAACGCGAAGATCGAGCCGTGTGCGAAGTTGATGACATTGCCGACCCCGAAGATGAGGGTGATGCCCACGGCGATGAGCGCGTACGCATTACCGTGCACCAGACCCGCGATGAGCGTGTCCAACATCTATTTGGCGCTTCCGACCGGCACGAATTTGCCGCTGCGCAGCTCCAGCTCGATCGGCTTCACGCCGCTGGGCCGCCGCGTCTGCTGATCGAATACGAAGGTGCCCAGGCCGATTCCGTCGAAGTCCTTGATCTCACGCAGGCCCTTCAGCACGCCCTCTCGGGTGGCGCCGCCGGTCTTGGCGGCCTTCACCAGCACATTCAGCGCGTCGTAGGCGTAGACGTTGAAATCGCCGGGGTCGGTGTCGAACTTGGCGCGGAACTTGGTGACGAAGCTCTGGATCTTCGGGCTCGGATCCGACGGCGTGAAGACACCGTTGACGATGTCGCCCTCGGCCGCCGCGCCCGCCAGATCGATGAACTGCGGGGTGTTCTGGCCGGCGAAGAGCTGCCCGGTGAACCCGACATCACGCAGCTGCTTGACCACCAGCGCGCCGTCCGGGCCGTAGCCGAGGTGCACGAAGGCGTCCGCGTTGGCGTCGCGGCCCTTGATCAGCACCGGCCGGAAGTCCTGCGAATCCGGCAGGATGGCCGAGGAGTAGGCGATCTCGATGCCCTTCTCCTTGGCGAACTGCTCGAAGAATTTGAAAGCCTGCTTGCCCCAGTCGGTTTCGAGGTAGACGACGGAGACCTTCTTCGCCTTCGACCGCACCCACTCGGCATTGCGCTCCATGTACACATCCAGCGTGATGGAGGGGCTCCACGAGTAGTCGCCTGCCTTGGTGAAATCCACCGAGGAGTTGGTGAACCCGTACTGCACCAGCTTGCCGCGGTTGTACACCGGCGAGGCCGCGATGGAGGCGGGCGAGGAGAAGTCGCCGAGCTCGGCAATGATGGACTTGTCGCCCACGAACTTGGTGGCGATCGGCACCGTCTGCTTCGGATCCGACTGCGAATCCTCCCATTTCAGCGCGACCTTCTTGCCGTCGATCCCGCCCGCCGCATTGATCTCGTCCAGGGCCAGGTCGAAGCCCTGCTGCCAGAGCCGCCCGTACTCGGCCGACCCGCCCGTCTTCGGGCCCGACACCCCGAAATACACGGTGTCCGACTTGCCGTCCGACGACCCGTTCCCGCACGCCGACAAGAGCCCCGCCACCACGGTCGCCGCCGCCACACCCACCAACACCCGGAATCCACGCGACCCGGACCAGTTCCTGCTCATTACTACCTCTGTACTCGCGCACCGACACCTCGTCGGGGCATAGGGACTCGACCGCGACCGCGAAGGCGTACGGTGCGGGAAAGAGAATCGCCCGCATGGAATTCGGGCGCTGGACCTCAGCCGTTGGCCGGGCGGCATCCAGACATGGACCTGTGCTCCTTCGACTAGCGCTTGCGGGCCCGCGTGGACACCGCCTGGTCGTCACCCGGGGCACCCCACCGCCGCGCGAGGGTTGCCGATCAGCGAGCCGGGGCTCGAACATGCTGATACTCGTGACCGTGGGTAGAACGGTAGCCGCGGCCACCGCACGCTGACACCATTCGAATCACCCTGATGCCAACGACCCATCCACCGACGAGAGGAAAGCCCTTGCCACCCCTGCAAATTGCCGTCTGCGGCCCCAGCACCTGTACCGGCACCGAGTCCGCCGCCGCCCGCGAGGTGGGCCGCCTCCTCGCCGCGGCGGGTGCGACCGTGCTGTGCGGCGGCGGCTCGGGTGTGATGACCGCCGTCGCCGAGGGCGCCTCCAGCGCAGGCGGACTCGTCCTCGGCATCCGCCCCGACAGCAACCGTGACGCGGCCTGCCCCGGCCTGTCCGCGGCGATCTATACGAATATGGGCGAGGCCCGCAATGCCATCCTGGTGGCCTCGGCCGACGCGGTTATCGTCGTCGGCGGCTCGTGGGGCACCCTGTCCGAGCTGGCGCTGGCGCACCACCGCGGCATTCCCGTCGTCTCACTGCACGGCTGGCAGGTACGCGACGCCGACGGCTACGCGGTCGACGCCTCGATCCCCGCCCTCGACCCCGCCCACGCCGTGGCCCTCGCGCTCGCCCCGCCGATCTATCCGTGAACGCGTGAACCGCGCCCGGCCGGTGCGCCGAGAACGGTTGCGAATCAACCGGTTACGCGGCGAGGTGGGCGGCCAGCCAGACCGGGAACTCGGTCAGATCGCCGAGCACCACATCCGCGCCCGCGGCCGACAGCTCCTCGGCCGCATAGGGCCCGGTGGTCACCGCCACCGACACCGCGTCGGCCACCTTGGCCGCCCGCACGTCGCCGAGATGATCCCCCACATAGATCGAGGCCCCACGCTCCCGCAGCACCTCGCCCTTCTCCTCCGCCCAGGCCCCGCCGACCAATTCGTCGACCGCCAGCCCGAGATGATCGAGATGCAACTGCGCGTGCGGCCCGTTCTTCGCCGTGATCACCAGCACCCGCCCACCGGCCCGATGCACCGCCGCCAGCGCATCGACCACCCCCGGCAGATGCTCCGACGCGTGCACCGCCAGATCCGGATACAACTCCCGGTACATCGCGACGATCCCGGGCACCTCGTGCTCCGGAAACCACTGCGCCGCCTCGTGGGCCAGCGGCGGCCCGAGCCGTGACACCACCAATTCCGAATCGATCGCCACCCCGGTCCTCGCGGCCACCGCATCCCACACCGCCGCAATCCCCGGCCGCGAATCGATCAGCGTCATATCCAGGTCGAACCCGACCACCAGCCCACCGGCGACTGCACCCGAACGATCAACACGCATCCCCAGACCCTACGACCCACCCCCACCGCACCCGACCACCGTCGCACCCACTCAGGACCGTGCGCGGCGCGATACCCACCGGCCGGGCCGAACCCGAACGGTGAAGCCCGGCCGCTGAGGAGGTCCGCACCACCCGCGCTTCCCTGCGCTGCGGCATTTCGGGGATCCGGCAGGCTGTGTCGTGACGACCTGGGCCGCAGGCTCGGCCGGACGGAAATTCGCGGGCATGTCCATGCGGCCCGAATTAGGCTCGGGCGCATGCCGAGCGATCAGGGAACGCTTTTCTGTGGGACGGAGCTGGCGGCGCGGATCGAGCGGGTCGAAGCGGAGTTCATTGCGAAGGGCAGTGCGGCGGCCGCGGACCGGCTGGGAGTCGATGCGGGGTTCGTACTACCGGTGGCGGGCGGGGTGGCGTCCTTCGCCGAGGAGGGGTCGCCGCTGAACAAGGTGGCCGGGCTCGGATTCGCGGGGAGGCCCGAGGCGTCGGAACTCGACGAGATCGAGCGGTCGTTCGCGGCACGGAAGACGCCGGTGCAGGCCGAGTTCTCGCAGCTCGGCGATCCGGGTGTCGGCGAACTCCTCACCGGGCGCGGGTATCGACTGGTGTCGTTCGAGAACGTGCTCGGGCTCGAGCTCGGCGGCGAATGTGCCGCGGTGGTCGCCGACGGTGTCGACGTGAAGCCCAGTGGCGAGGACGAGTTCGACACCTGGCTGGCGGTGGTCGCGGAGGGTTTCGCGCATCCCGATACCCAGGGTGTGGCGTCGCACGAGGAATTTCCGGCCGACGTCATCGCCCGGGCCCTGCGGGATCTCACCGGTGCCGCGGGGATGCGGCGATATCTGGCCCGGCGTGACGGGCGGGTGGCGGGCGGGGCGAGCCTGCGCATGTCCCAGGGCGTCGCCCAACTGACCGGCGCGGCAACCGATCCCGCGCATCGGCGGCACGGGGTGCAGTCGTCGCTGCTGTCGGTGCGCCTCGCCGAGGCGACCGCGGCGGGCTGCGATATCGCGGTGGTGACCACCCAGCCCGGCTCGAAGTCCCAGCAGAATGTGCAACGGCTGGGCTTCGGGCTGCTCTACACGCGGG
This sequence comes from Nocardia sp. NPDC101769, assembly GCF_044766925.1. NCBI lineage: Bacteria > Bacillati > Actinomycetota > Actinomycetes > Mycobacteriales > Nocardiaceae > Nocardia > Nocardia sp. NPDC101769. The sequence continues at coordinate 133,913 of NZ_JBIWMX010000026.1, forward strand.
CGATCCTGGTCAAGCCCTGATCAGCCCGGTCATGTCCTGATCAGCCCGGCAGCCGGTGTGCGGCAATCGGTTTCAGGTGTTCGCGCAGCAGGTCGCCATCGTCGCCGAAGAGCTGGGCGTCGGTGTCGACGGCGGTCTGCACGCCCTGGCTCACCAGTCCCCGTCCGGCGGAGGTCAATTCGATGCGCAGGACCCGGGCGTCGGCCGGATCGGCGCGGCGGAGGAGCAGACCGCGCTCCTCCAGCCCCCGAATCACCTTGGACGCCATCATCCGATCCGAGCCGGACATGTCGGCCACCTGCTGCTGGGTCGGCAGCTCGCCCTCCCGGCTCAGCCAGCCCGCCGAGGCCAGCAGGTTGAACTGGGTGGGGGTGAGGCCGAGCGGGCGCAGATTGCGCTCCAGCGTCGCCCGCCACTCCAGCGCAGCGTGATGCAACCAGAAGCCCGGACTCATCAGCGGTCCTCGCGGCACGCCACGCGCCTGCCGCGAAGCTCCCGGCGCCCGCCCCGATGATTCAGTCACGCCGTAGCGCCTCCTGTTCCAGTGCCGCGAAGGTCAGCGGCATGTCCGCGCGCATGGCCTTCTCCCAGACGAGTTTGAACAAGGGCCCGAACAACCCGTGCACCTCGACATTCTCGGCCACCCGCACGGTGCCGTCGCCGAGGGCCTCATAGGTGCGGTGGCCGCGCAGCTTGCCGAACGGAATACCCGCCTCACTGGTCCACGACTGTCCCGGCTCCACGGCGACGATGGTGAACGGTCCCGCCGGCGCCCCCTTCGGCTTGACCCACCCGGTGGTCCCGACCGCGAACTCGCCGTCGATGCGGGACTTCTCCTCGTGCGGGTCCCATTCGGACCAGCGGGCCACATCGGTGGCGACCGTCCAGATTTTGTCGATGTCACCGGTGATCACGGCCTCTTCGGTGAACGAGTACATCATGACTGCCATCTCCCCTCGGGAACTTCTGTTGTTGCGACAACAGTAACCGTAGTCGCGACAACAATCAACCCCCACCGCTGACTCGATGACCGCCAGCGGTGCCCGATGACGGACGGCATCGATATGCCGCCGCCACCGGGCACCGGTCGCCCTTACGGCGCGAGGGCGTGGCCGAGCGGGCGCGTGGTGAACGTGCCCCGGCCCTGTGTGCGACTGCGCAAACGGGTTGCGTAGCCGAACAATTCGGCCAGCGGCACCGTGGCCGTCACCACCACGACGCCGGAGCGGGCGACCGAACCGGTCACCCGGCCGCGCCGGGCGGCGAGGTCACCGAGCACCGCGCCGACATGGTCCTCCGGCACGGTCACGGTCAGCTCCACCAGCGGCTCCAGCAATGCCATGGCGCTGGCTCGCAGGGCTTCCCGCAGCCCCAGACGGCCCGCGGTGCGGAACGCCGGCTCCGACGAATCCTTCGAATGCGTCGCGCCATCGGTGAGCGTGACCCGGACCCCGGTGACCGGATGACCCGCGAGCGGACCCTCCGCCAGGGCGTCCCGGCAGCCGGCCGCCACCGCACGGACGAACTCCGCCGGCACCCGGCCACCGACCACCGTCGACACGAACTCGAATCCCGTTGCCCCGGGCTCGGATTCGCGCAGCGGCTGCACATCGAGCACGATGTGTGCCCACTGTCCGGCTCCGCCGTCCTGCTTGGCGTGCCGGTAGGTCAGGCCCTGGACGCCGCGCACCACGGTCTCCCGGTACGCCACCTGCGGCCTGCCCACGGTCACGCTGAGCCCGCGGTCGCGGCGCAGCTTCTCCACCACGACCTCGAGGTGCAGTTCGCCCAGTCCGGCCAGCAGGGTCTGCCCGGTCTCCGGGTCGGTCCGCACCGTCAGGGACGGGTCCTCCTCGGCCAGCCGGGCCAGGGCCGCCGCCAGCTTCTCGGTGTCCGCGCCGGTCCGCGCTTCGACTGCCACCGACATCACCGGCTCGGTGGGAGCCGGAGGTTCCAGCAGCGCCGGGGCGTCCGGCGCGCACAGGGTCGCGCCGACCCGCACGGCCTTCGGGCCGACCAGCGCGACGATGTCGCCCGCCACCGCAGCCTCGACCTCCGCGTGCCGGTCCGCCTGCACCCGCAGGATGCGCGCGACCCGCTCGCGTCGACCGCCGCCCACGTCCAGCACGGTGTCGCCCTTCCGCAGGATGCCCGAGTAGACGCGCACGAAGGTGAGCCGCCCGGTCGGCGTGGCATGCACCTTGAAGGCCAGTGCCGCACACGGTTCCGCCGGATCCGCGGCGCGGACGTCGTCACCGGCCCCGACCGCGGGCCGGTCCAGTGGTGACGGCAGATATGCGACCACGGCGTCGAGCAGCGGCTCGATGCCGATATCGCGATAGGCCGCGCCGCACAGCACCGGCACCACCTCGCCGGCAAGGGTGAGCTCCCGCAGCGCGACGGCCAGGGTCTCGGCGGACAGGCCGGAACGTTCGACGAACTCCTCCAGCGCCACCGAATTCCGCTCCGCCACCGCCTCTTCCAGTTCGCGTCGGCGTTGCGCAACCTCGTCCGCGAGGCGATCCGGAACCGGGCCCGCCACCAGACCGTCCTCCCACGTGAGGGCACGCAGGTGAACCAGATCCACCACGCCGGCGAACACGTCGCCGGTGTACACCGGCAGCTGGACGAGCACCGGAACCGGATGCAGCCGTTCGCGAATCGAGGCGACCGCGGCCGTCAGGTCGGCTCCGGCGCGATCCATCTTGTTGACGAACGCGATCCGGGGCACGCCGTAGCGGTCGGCGCGCCGCCATACCGATTCGCTCTGCGGCTCGACACCCGCCACAGCGTCGAAAACCGCTACCGCGCCGTCCAATACCCGCAGCGACCGCTCGACCTCATCGGAGAAGTCGACGTGCCCCGGGGTGTCGATGACGGTGAGCCGGTGCCCGGCCCACTCGCAGCTCACCGCCGCCGCGAAGATGGTGATGCCCCGATCCCGTTCCTGTGGATCGAAATCGGTGACGGTGGTGCCGTCGTGTACCTCGCCGCGCCTGTGGGTGATCCCGGTGAGAAACAGCATCCGCTCGGTCACCGTGGTCTTCCCGGCATCCACATGCGCGAGAATTCCGAGATTCCGAACGACTGCCAAAGTTTGTCGAGAAATATTGGTACGCACGGTCATACGTCCTTCGTGCTGATCCGAAACAGAACAGCGCGATTCCCCCGGACAGGGCAGACGCCCCGGGGGTACTCAGTACCGGCCGCGCAGCCGGCACCGAGCCGGCGAGGACACCAGGATCACCTCGAAGCGCGGGCGGGCCACGACGACGTCGCGATGAACGCGCATGATCGGCCCCTTCCAGCTCTCCAGTCCGGCGGAATCTCCCGCTCCGCCGTGCGACCGTAACAGTGCAACGTTCTCGGTGTCGCGTGAATTTCCCAGGGGCCCAGTCGAGCTCGTCCGCTGCTACATCGACAGGTGCCCGACATGGATCACCGCCAGATTCGCGACGACCAGGGCCGGGAAGGCGATCGCGGCCGTTCGATGCCCCAGCTGCCAGAGCCCGGCGGCCGCGCCGCCGAACACCACGACCTTGGTGGCCACCGCCACCGCGGGGATCGCGAAACTCGCCTGCGGCGCGGCGAACATACCCCACAGCACCATGGCCATCAGGGCGACTCCGCCACCCAGTAGCACCTTGGCGATCCGGCTGCGACCGGTACGCACACCCCAGTAGGCCAGTGCGCCCACGGCGACGAGTTCCAGCACGAAGGCGAGAGTCAGGTTGACGGCTGTCCAGGCGGTGGTGATCATAGCTACTCCGAGATCGATGCTCTCAATTGAGACCAATGATCTCTCAACCGAAGGCATCGAGTCAAGAGCAGTGCTCTCGCTCTGTGATCGGGGGCGGAAATGCCAAGGGCCCCCGGCACAGTGCCGGGGGCCCTTGGACGGCGAGGAGAGCGAAGTACGGCTGATCACCAGCTCGCCCAGATCCCAACTCACACAGGCATCTTCGCAACCTTCAATGCCCCGGCCCAGCGAATTGCTCGCCGACCGAGGAGTACCCAGAAAACGCCGAAGGCCCCCAGCTGATGCTGGGGGCCTTCGCGAAGGATGTTCCGGCGGTGTCCTACTCTCCCACACCCTGTCGAGTGCAGT
>NZ_JBIWMX010000027.1:0-127751 GCF_044766925.1 Nocardia sp. NPDC101769
ACGGGATGCCCGTGTAGAGCACGAACAGGATGCCGCACAACACTTTTCGGTCGTCGAGCCGCTTGCGGCCGGGATGGCGTGCCTTGCGGGGGACCACCGGCAGCAGGGGTTCCACACGCTCCCACAACCGATCATCGATCTCCCATGGCCTATGTTGTGCCGTCGTATACCTCCAGTCACAGGCGACACACGAAGAACACCAACCGATTCCGCATCATTCCCCCCACCAGCCCCATTTTGTTACGAGTTCTAAGGGAATTCGGCTATGTCGACCCCGACGGCACCCTGCACCGGGTCGGCTCCCCGCTGAGCTAGCCGCATCGCCGCGTGCTCCGGGGAGATCCCGCCTTCGCGGTGCAGTCACGACGGCAGCGATGTCAGCCCTACGGCCATGGGAGGCGGTGCGGCGGCGGCCCGATCGCGTGAACCGCCCTGGGACCGGTCGCGGGCGGCAGTGCCCGGACCCCCGAGGGACCATCTTCCGGGTGCGGTTGCCGTGTCGGTCCGAGTTCGGAAACGGCCGTCCGGCCGGACCCGGGTGGGGTGCGGCCGGACGGGTGGTTCGGGATCGGCTGGTCAGCGACCGAAGCCGGCGCGGCGGAGGGCGTCGGCCATCGAACCGCTGGGGGCGGGCTGGTTGCGGTTGCCGCCACCCTGACGTTGACCGCCCTGGCGCTGGCCACCCTGGCCGCCCTGGCGGTTGTCGCGGTTGCCGCCGCGCGGGCCGCCGCCCTGGTTGTTGCGCGGGCCGCGGTCGGCGCGGTCGGGCTTGGCGTTTCCGGGCTCGTCGTCGAGGCGCAGGGACAGGCCGATGCGCTGGCGCTGGACGTCGACCTCGAGGACCTTGACCTTGACGACGTCGCCGGACTTCACGACCTCGCGGGGGTCCTTGACGAAGTTGTGGGACATGGCCGAGACGTGGACCAGGCCGTCCTGGTGGACGCCGATGTCGATGAAGGCGCCGAAGGCGGCCACGTTGGTGACGACGCCCTCGAGCACCATGCCGGGCTTCAGGTCGGCGACCTTCTCGATGCCCGCGGCGAATTCCGCGGTCTTGAATTCGGGGCGGGGGTCGCGGCCGGGCTTCTCGAGCTCGGAGATGATGTCGGTGACGGTGGGGACACCGAACTGCTCGTCGGTGAAGTCGACCGGACGCAGCGCGCGCAGGGCCGAGGTGTTGCCGATGATCTCCTGAATGCCGCGGCCGCTGGAGTCGAGGATGCGGCGGACCACCGGGTAGGCCTCGGGGTGCACGGCGGACGTGTCGAGCGGGTCGTCGCCGCCACGGATGCGCAGGAAGCCCGCGCACTGCTCGAAGGCCTTGGGGCCCAGGCGCGGCACATCCTTGAGGGCCGCGCGGCTGCGGAACGGGCCGTTGGCGTCGCGGTGCGCCACAATGCTCTCCGCGACCGAGCCGGAGATGCCGGACACGCGGGACAGCAGCGGCACCGAGGCGGTGTTGACGTCGACGCCGACCGCGTTCACCGCGTCCTCGACGACCGCACCCAGCGAGCGGGCCAGCTGCGTCTCGGATACATCGTGCTGGTACTGGCCGACGCCGATGGACTTCGGGTCGATCTTCACCAGTTCGGCGAGCGGGTCCTGCAGGCGGCGGGCGATGGAGACCGCACCGCGCAGCGAGACATCCATGTCCGGCAGTTCCTGCGAGGCGTAGGCGGAGGCCGAGTACACCGACGCGCCGGCCTCGGAGACCACGATCTTGGTGGGCTTGTTCTCGGGGATGCGCGAAATCAGTTCGGCGGCAAGGGCGTCGGTCTCGCGGGAGGCGGTGCCGTTGCCGATGGCGATGAGCTCGACATCGAAGCGGGCGACCAGTGCGCCGAGCACCGCGAGCGACTTCTCGGTCTGGCCCTGCGGCTTGTGCGGATAGATGACCTCGGTCGCGACCGCCTTACCGGTCGAGTCCACCACGGCCACCTTCACGCCGGTGCGGTAGCCCGGGTCCAGGCCCATGGTGGTGCGGGTACCGGCGGGCGCCGCGAGCAGCAGGTCGCGCAGGTTGGCCGCGAACACATCGACGGCATCACGTTCGGCGGATTGCCGCAACCGCATTCGAGTGTCGATGCCCATGCTGACCTGCAGCTTGGTCCGCCACGCCCAGCGCACGGTGTCCAGCAGCCAGGAGTCGGCGGCGCGGCCCCGATCGGCGATGCCGAACTTGACGGCGATGCGGCCCTCGTAGATCGAGCGCTGACCGTCCTCGAGCTCCTCGGTGTCGGGTTCCAGGTGCAGGTTGAGCACCTCTTCCTTCTCGCCGCGCAGCAGCGCCAGGATGCGGTGCGAGGGCAGCTTGCTGAAGGGCTCGGAGAATTCGAAGTAGTCGGCGAACTTCGCGCCCGCCTCCTCCTTGCCGGCGCGCACGGACGAGGTGACCTGTCCGCGTTCCCACATGAGCTCGCGCAGTTCACCGACCAGGTCGGCGTCCTCGGCGAAACGCTCCACCAGGATGGCCCGCGCGCCGTCGAGTTGTTCGGCGTTGTACTGCGCGGGATCGGTGGTCGGGTCGGTCAGTAGCGCGTCGGCCACGGGCTCGTGCCCGGCCTCGCGCGCGATTTGCGCCTTGGTGCGCCGCTTGGGCTTGTAGGGCAGGTAGATGTCCTCGAGGCGGGCCTTGGTCTCGGCGAGCATGATCTGCGCGTGCAGGGCCTCGTCCAATTTGCCCTGACCACGGATGGATTCGATGATCGAGCCCCGGCGCTCGTCGAGTTCACGCAGGTAGCTCAGGCGCTCGTCGAGAGTTCGTAGCTGCGCATCGTCGAGCCCGCCGGTGACTTCCTTGCGGTAGCGGGCGATGAACGGCACGGTCGACCCGGCGTCCAGCAGTTCGACGGCGGAGCGCACCTGCTCCTCGCGCACCCCCAGCTCGTCGGCGATACGCCGGCCGACGCTGGCGAGGCGGACGGTGCTCTCGGTGCTCGCTGCACCCGTGGATGCGGCATCTGTGGATGCTGCGCTGACGGTTTCGGAGGCTGTCGTCACGCCCGCAGACACTACCGCCGCCACCCGACACCCGGTGCAAGGCCCACTCACGATTCGGTCACCATCCCCGCGACACCGAGCCGGAACCGCCGTCACACGCCGATGATGGCAGGATCGCCCGGTGCCGATCCCGACTCTCCGCGAACGTCTTTCGCACCACGCGTTCCGGACCGCCGCCGGCGCCGCTCTCGCCGCGGCAGCACTGGTGGGGACGGTCGGTTGCGTTCGCGCGACCCGTCCTCGGATACCGGCGGGCCCGGGCGTCGATGTGTTCCGGTGCGCCGCAGCGAACGGGCGGTACGTCATCGGCGGATGCGCGGCCCCGGCCCTATCGCCACCGTGAAGATCGGGGACACGATCGAGACCAACGACATGGCGAACGGGACATCACCCGGGCAGCCGTAACGCGGCCTCGGACAAGGAACTTCGCATTCCGCTCGCCGACGGGGTCGGCGCTCACGCTCGACAGTTACGTCCTTGCCGACGACAAGAACATGCGGCTGCCGGAACCCGATGGTAAGACCCGATGGAGCATTCCGCTCGATGCGGCGAAGGGGGAGACGCAGCCGCGGTCAAGCTGTCCGAGCGCGCAGTGGGCTCAGCCGAAATCCCTTGGGGACGTCTTGAATTCGGGGCAGTAGACGGTAACGGCGGCGCGGATGAGCGTTTGCGCGTAACCCCGCTCGTCGGTCGCCACGACAGGAGTGCCCGCGCGCAGCCGGGCGCAGATGTCCTTGCCCTCCGCGATCAGGCGCTGCCCGTCCGCGGTGTCCTCGTAGCCGGGCGACGCGACGGTCTGGTCGCCCAGGTCACTCAGGAAGAGCGCATCGAGGTTGTCCGCGACCGCCTTGCCGCCGCCGAACATCGCGGCGAACAGAGCCAGTCCGGCCAGCGTCGCGCTGAGAAATCCTCTGGTTTCACGCATGACTGACTCTCCTTCAGGCATGGCCCAGGTTATCCGGTAGAAGGTCGGGCCTGCGTTCGGCCGTGCGGCGCAGCGACTGTTCGTGCCGCCACCCGGCGATCTTGGCGTGGTTGCCGGACAACAGGATTTCGGGGACGTCGAGGCCGCGCCAGGACACCGGCCGGGTGTAGGAGGGGCCTTCCAGGAGACCGTCGGAGAACGAATCCTGTTCGTGGGATTGCTGATTGCCGAGGACGCCCGGGATCAGCCGGACGAACGCCTCGGTCATGACCAGCACGGCGGCCTCGCCGCCGATGAGCACGTAGTCGCCGATGCTGACCTCTTCGACACGCACCCGGCGCGCGGCATCGTCGAAGACGCGCTGGTCGATGCCCTCGTAACGGCCGCAGGCGAACACGATGCGCTGTTCGGCGGACCACCGTTGCGCGGTCTCCTGCGTGAACGGGACGCCCGCCGGAGTCGGCACCACCAGGAGCGCGTCGTCCGGGCACACCTCGTCGAGGGCGTCGCCCCACACGGTCGGCTTCATGACCATGCCCGGCCCGCCGCCGTACGGGGTGTCGTCCACCGACTTGTGGACGTCATGGGTCCAGCGGCGCAGGTCGTGCACCTCCACCTCGAGCAGACCCTTGTCGATCGCCTTGCCCAGCAAGGCCGCTCGCATCGGCTCGAGGTATTCGGGGAAGATCGTGATTACGTCGATTCGCACGGCGCTACTCCGGGTCCAGCAGGCCCTCGGGCGGGTCGATGACGATCAGGCCGTCGGCGACCGACACCGTCGGCACCATGGCCAGCACGAACGGCACCAGGATCTCCCGGCCCGCGGGCGGGAACGCGTCCCCGGCCCTGATCGAAAGCAGTTCTCCCGCAGCGGAATGCAGCACCTCGTTGACGGTGCCGACCACGGTGCCGTCGCCGAGTTCGACGCGCAGGCCCTCGAGTTCGTGATCGTAGTACTCGTCCGGGTCCTCCGACGGCGGCAGATCCGCGGAGTCCACCACGAACAGCATGCCCCGCAACGCATCCGCGGCCGTGCGGTCGGCGACGCCGTCCAGACGCAGGAGAAGCCGGCCCGAGTGCTCCCGGACCGACTCCACTTCGAATTCCTGCGTCTGCTTCGCGCGCGGCAGCTTCCCCTTCAGGACGCTGCCGGGCGCGAACCGCAGTTCCGGCTCGTCGGTGCGGACTTCCACGACGAGTTCGCCACGCACACCGTGCGACTTGGCGACCCGCCCGACGACCAGTTCCATCTACTGATCCGTGTCGACCACGTCGACGCGAATGCCCTTACCGCCGATCCCGGCGACCAGGGTGCGCAGGGCGGTCGCGGTACGACCGCCACGACCGATCACCTTGCCCAGATCATCCGGGTGCACGTGCACCTCGACGGTCCGGCCGCGTCGGCTGGTGATCAGCTCGACGTGGACGTCGTCGGGATTGGCGACGATGCCGCGCACCAGGTGCTCGACGGCGTCGGCGACAACGGCGCTCATGCCTCCACCTCGCTGGCGCTCGGCTCCGGCATGACCGCCGAAGCGGCTGTGCCGTTGCTTCGCTCGCTGCGCTCGCTCATGCCTCCACCTCGCTGGCGCTCGGCTCCGGCATGACCGCCGAAGCGGCTGTGCCGTTGGGTCGCTCGCTGCGCTCGCTCACGGCTACTCGGCGGCTTCGGTGGTGGCCTCAGCGGCCTCGGCGGCCTCGTCCTTCTTGGCGGCCTTCTTCTTCGGGGTGACGGCCTCGGCGACCGGCTCGTTCTCGGCGGCAGCCAGGGCGGCGTTGAACAGGTCCAGCTTGGACGGCTTCGGGGCCTTGGTCTTCAGAGTGCCCTCGGCGCCCGGCAGGCCCTTGAACTTCTGCCAGTCGCCGGTGATCTCCAGCAGACGCTTCACCGGCTCGGTCGGCTGCGCGCCGACACCCAGCCAGTACTGAGCGCGCTCCGAGTCGATCTCGATGAGCGACGGCTCTTCCTTCGGGTGGTACTTGCCGATGGACTCGATGGCGCGGCCGTCACGACGAGTACGGGCGTCGGCGATGACGACGCGGTACTGCGGGTTGCGGATCTTGCCCATACGGGTCAGCTTGATACGAACAGCCATGAGCTGATGCCTTTCAAATGGTTGGTCACGTCGCAATTCAGCAGCCCACACGAGGTGGACCCGGTTTTGCGTCAAGTGCTGTGACCGCCGCGCGGTACGGAACCGGAGACGGGCTGACACTGTCCTCGATGAGGACGGTCGTCCATTCTGCCAGAGCACCGGCGGCCCGGAGAAATCGCCCCGACCCGGCCCGGGAAACACCACAGCCCACCGGGTACGACCCCGATGGGCTGCGTCTCACGAAGAGCCTACTGCTGAACCGGGCCCGGCCCGGAGCTCCCGGACGTCAGCAGCTTCACGATCAGTCCGGCCAATACATCGATCGCCAGGGCTTCGATAGACCCCACGGTCATCTCCTCATCAGGTTGAACAACAAACGTCTGAAGCATGACCGATTCACTTTGGTTGCGCAGCCGAATCGCCAGAACCGTCCGACCGGGCCCTCACCTGGGCGTCAGCGGCCGAGTCGGGTACGGGCACCGTCGTCGGTAGTGCACTCGCCGATCACCGCGCACCGCAAGTCATCGAAGTCGACCAGCCGGTAGGCCGAGAATTTCGCCGGCTTGCCCGTCGGAAGTTCGACAATCCACAGATACGGCACCCCGGCTGCCGCATAACCGGCCATCTTCGTGTCGCGTTCCGCGCGCTTGTTGCCCGGTGACCACACCTCAACAGCCAGAACCAACTCGGCCGGTTCATAACTGGTCCGGTGTCGGCGCAGGCGATATGCAGAGGCCAGCCTTCCACCGTCGTCGGACCCAGGGCGTGAATTGTTGAAACCTCCGCAGCCATGGCCGTTTTCCGTCCGATCTGTCTGCTTCGCGCCTGTCAGGCACCACACCGGAGTCGATCAGGTTGCCAATCTATCGACATTGTTCCATGTCGGCCCATTGTTTCCAGGACCGAGCGGCTCGGCCCACGGAACCCGCCATCTGCTACCGATTCGTGGTGACCGGGTCGCGGCGGTGGTGGATGCGGCCGCGCAACACCACCCAGGCGGGAGTGGAGAGTGCGGCCAGGTTCTCGCGTGGGTCTTCCTGGTACACAACGAAATCGGCGGGGGCGCCGGGTTCGATGCCCGGGCGGCCGAGCCAGGTGCGGGCGTGCCAGGACGAGGCCCCGAGGGCGTTGTGCGGGGTGAAGCCCGCGCCGGCGAGGGCGGCGATCTCGTCGGCGATGCGGCCGTGGCGGATGGAGCCGCCGGCGTCGGTGCCGGTGTAGATCGGGACGCCGGCCTCGTGGGCCCTGGCGACGGTGGCGCGGGAGCGGCGGTGCAGGTCTCGCATGTGGGCGGCGTAGACGGGGAATTTGGTTGCACTGTCGGCGATCCCGGGGAAGGTGTCGATATTGACGAGGGTGGGGACCAGGGCGGTGCCGTGGGCGGCCATCAGCGCGATGGTGTCGTCGGTGAGGCCGGTGCCGTGCTCGATGCAGTCGATGCCGGCGTTCAGCAGGCCGGGCAGGGCGTCCTCGCCGAAGACGTGGGCGGTGACGCGGGCGCCCTCGCCGTGGGCGGCATCGATGGCGGCCTTCAGGATGTCGTCGGACCACAGCGGGGCGAGGTCGCCGATCGCGCGGTCGATCCAGTCACCGATGATCTTGACCCAGCCGTCGCCGCGCCGGGCCTGCTCGGCGATGATCTCGGGGAGATCGCGCTCGTCGTCGAGTTCGATGCCTAGTTCGCGGATGTAGCGCCGGGGGCGGGCAATGTGGCGGCCCGCGCGGATGATGCGGGGGAGGTCGTCGCGGTCGTCGATGAAACGGGTGTCGATGGGCGAGCCCGCATCGCGCAGCAGCAAGGCACCCGCGTCGCGCTCGACCTCGGCCTGGGCGATCGCGCCCGCCGAATCCTCGTGTCCGCCACCGTATTTGATGCCCACGTGGCAGTGGGCGTCGACCAGGCCGGGCACGATCCAGCCGGAGGCGTGCACAGTGTCGGCGCCGGGAATCGGTTCGGCGGAGATCAGGCCGTCGCGAACCCAGAGGTCGCGGACTTCGTCGTCGGGTAGGACCACGCCGCGGAAATGCAACCGCATGCCCACCTCCTCGCCTGGGACGGTACGTCTCGACACGAATCCGGGTCCACTATCGCATCAGTCGTCGAGCACGGTGATATCGGTGCGCTCCCGGCACACCTCGCGAATGGCGTCCAGGCCGGCCGCGATCACCGGATGCTCGGCGCTGCCCCGTCGCACCGCGGACAGGTGACGGCGGACCGGGACCGGATCGTCGTGCAGCGGGACGCGCACCACCGCCAGCTCCGGCGGCAGCAACGCGAGCCGGGGCACCAGACTCACCCCGAACCCGTGCGCCACCATGGCCGCCACACCCGGGAAATCGACCGCCTGCCCGGCGATTCGGGGTGTGAACCCGGCGGTGGCGCAGGCGGCCGAGACGACCAGGTGATGGGTGATGCGCGCACGTCCGGTGATCCACGACTCGGCCGCCGCCTCGGTCAGGGCGACGCTGTCGCGCCCGGCGAGCGAATGACCTACGGGCACAAGCAGATCCACCGGCTCGGCCAGCAGCGGGCGCTGCTCGAAACGCAGGTCGTCGGGCGCGGGGCTGCCGGGTGCGGGCAGCACTATCCCGATATCGCTGTCCCCGACCAACAGGGTTTCGAAGCAGTGGGCGCTCTCGTCCTCGATCAGTTCCACGGTCAGCCCCGGATTCGCGTCGCGCAGCCGGGCGGCGGCCGGCGCCACCAGGGCCGCGAGGGCTGTCGGCATCGCACTGATCCGCAACACCCCCGCGATGCCCGCCCGGTGCGCCGCCAGCTCGGCCCGTGCGCTCTCCGCCTGTGCCGCAAGCAGATCCGCGTGCCGCAGCAGCGCGTGCCCCGCGGCCGTCAACTGCACCCTGCGCCCCACCTGCTCGAGCAGTTCGACATCCAGCTCCCGGGCCAGGCCACGCAGCTGCTGCGACACCGTGGACGGCGTCAGATGCAGTGCCGCCGCGGCCGCGGTCACCGTGCCGTGCTCACGCAGTACCCGCAGGGCCTGCAACCGAGGATCGATCATGTGGCAATTCCGAACGATTCGCTGCGAAAACTTTCGATGGACCGAGACTACCGCCCCCGCGAAGACTGGTCTCATGACCGAATCGGACCGACGGTGCCGCCACTGCGGCTGGCCCACAGCCCAACCCTTCCAAGTGCTTTCGCGCCACCGCACCTCCGAGGGCATCGTCAGCTATACCCGCTGCGCCTGCGGCACCCTGCGCATGCACCTGTCCCCTGTGGCCTTCAAAATCTGAAGCACGTGGCCCGGCCCGCCGGCGCCGCGGCGATCACGGCCGGCCGAAATCACCCAGCAGGCTCGACAGGTCCTTCCGGACCGGCAGCCCATGCCCGGGAACCAGAATCCCGGCCTCCAGCGTGCAGAGCGCGCGGGCGCTCGCGAGCGTCCCCGCCTCATCGTGGTTGAACACGCTCGGAAGAAGTTGCAGACCGGTTTCGAGCGCGAGGGGGTGACCGGTGACCAGGGCGTCACCGGAGAACAGCACACCCTCCGACGGCATCAGATACGCGGTGTGACCGTTGGTGTGACCCGGCGTCGGCACCTCGACGAAACCGCCGGGCAGCGCCGCCAGGGTGTCGGCGTCCGCGGACTTGGCGGTTGGCACGGTCATGCCGATGTGACCGACGCAGGCGCGCAGGGTCTGCGCCACCCAGACCGCCCCGCGCCGAGTCCGCAACTGCCGCACCATGTCCACGGGCGTGATCTGCTGCAGGTACTCACGTTTGGCGTGCCGGACCTCCTCGGCGCCGGTGTAGACCGGCACGCCCAGGCGTTCGACCAGGGTCGGAATCGCACCCATGTGATCGAGGTGCGCATGCGTCAGCAGGACCGCGGCGATATCGCCGAGCTCGTGCCCGATCTGGCGCACCGAGCTCAGCAGCGACTCGGTGTCGGCGGGATATCCGGCGTCCACGACGGTCACACCGCGCTCGTCACTGACCAACGCCCAGTTGACGTTCGTGCCCGCGACGACGTAGACGGAATCGGAGACCTGGTCGATTTTCACGTACCTGTCCTCAGTGTTGGATTCGGTGGTCGATCACGGCAGGATTCGATGTTCGATGACGCCGATGCCGTCGATCTCCAGGCGCAGTTCGTCGCCGGGAGCCAGCCATCGGCCCACCTCCATGCCGCTGCCACCGGGCAGGGTGCCGGTGGCCAGCAGCTCACCCGGATACAGCTGCTCGGAGCGCGAGACATGCGCGATGGCCTCACCGAGCGAGAAGCGCATGCCCTCGGTGCCGGTGCGGGACACCGTTTCCCCATTGATCGCCACCGTGGCCGTGAGCCGATCGAGCCGGTCGGCCACCGCTGCACCGGCGACCGCTGTCGCGGACATCGAGCTGACGAAATGCTTGGACTTCTGCGGGCCGAAACCCGACCGCATTTCCGCCAATTGCACATCCCGCGCCGAGAAGTCGTTGACGACCACCACCGCTGCGATCGCGGCCAGCGCCTGCTCCGGCGATGCGTCGCACAGCGGAGCGCCCAGCACCACCCCGAGTTCGAGCTCGAAATCCAGGGCGCGACTGTAGGCGGGCGGCGCGATCGGGACACCCGAGGGCACGATGGTCAGCGCATTGGACAGATAGTAGATGGGCTGGGCGTACCAGAGCCGGTGCGGCCGGTAGGCCGGGAACGTCCGGCGGGTGAGCGTCTCGAATGCCTGCCCGAGCCGGTATCCGGCCGGCAGGAACCGGCGGGCCATCCCACGCGCGGCGTCCACGGCATGCTTCTCGTAGAGCATGAAGTCCCGGAACGAGGCCGGGCACACCGGCAGCACCGTGGCCCCGTCGGCGAGGTCCAGGCGCTCGTAGCGGGCCAGCTCGAACTCCTCGGTCCAGGCCGAGGGCACGAGATCGGCTGCGCCGCCATCGGATTCGCCGACCGTCGTCCACCCGCCGCCGGTGTCGATCTGGCGGAGGATGCGCCGCCGGCCGCGGTCGAGGGTGCGGCGCAGGCGCGGGAGCGGGGGCGGTTCGGTCATCGCATCACCGGTTCTGCCGCGTCGGAGGACACCAAGTGGTCACGCAGGAACCGTACCGATAATTCCGACCACTGCACGGCGTGACCCACGGCGCATGCCTTCTGGGCCGAGCGCTATCGCCTGATGGGACCGATCCTCGCCCGCGCCGCCCTGGCCGGATACGTGACCCGAGCCCTCGGACCCGATCCCGCGCACCACTGAGCGCCGACCCGCATCACCCTGGCAGGACCGCACGATCACCCTTGGCCGGGAACGCAATTCGGCCCCGCCCGGGTGGGGCGGGGCCGAATCAGGTTCGAGCGGATCAGTTCTTGGGGAAGTTCAGCTTCGACAGGTCGAAACCTTCCAGACCCGGCGGGAGTTCGTTGAGACCGGCGGGGAGGTTGGAGAGGTCGGGCATACCGGCGGGCATGCCGCCCGGGAGGCCGGGCATACCGGGGAAGCCGCCGCGCACCTTCGGCGGGGTCGGGCCGCGTCCGCCCTTCTTGCCCTTCTTGCCCTTCTTGTTGGTCTTGCCGCCGCGGCCCGCGCCCGGCAGGCCGAACTGCCGGGACATCGCGCCCATCATCTTCCTGGCCTCGAAGAACCGGTCGACCAGCTGGTTGACATCGGACACCGAGACGCCCGAGCCATTGGCGATGCGCAGGCGGCGGGAGGCGTTGATGATCTTCGGGTTGGCGCGCTCGGCGGGGGTCATGCCACGGATGATGGCCTGTACCCGGTCGAGCTGCTTGTCGTCGACCTGGGCCAGCACGTCCTTCATCTGCCCCGCGCCGGGCAGCATGCCCAGCAGATTGCCGATCGGGCCCATCTTGCGGATGGCCAGCATCTGCTCGAGGAAGTCCTCGAGGGTGAGCTCACCCGAGCCGATCTTGCGGGCGGCCTCCTCGGCCTGCTTGGCGTCGTAGACCTGTTCGGCCTGCTCGATCAGGGTGAGCAGGTCGCCCATGCCGAGGATGCGGCTGGCCATGCGGTCGGGGTGGAAGACGTCGAAGTCCTCGAGCTTCTCGCCGGTGGAGGCGAAAAGGATGGGCTGGCCGGTGATTTCACGCACCGACAGGGCCGCGCCACCGCGGGCGTCGCCGTCGAGCTTGGTCAGCACGACACCGGTGAAGCCGACACCGTCGCGGAAGGCCTCGGCGGTGGAGACCGCGTCCTGACCGATCATGGCGTCGAGGACGAACAGGGTCTCGTCGGGGTTGACGGCGTCGCGGATCCCCGCGGCCTGCCGCATGAGCTCCTCGTCGATGCCGAGGCGACCGGCGGTGTCGACGATGACCACGTCGTACTGCTTGGCGTTCGCCTCTTCGATACCGGCACGCGCCACGTCGATCGGGTCGGAGGCCGATACGCCCAGCGGGTTCTCGCCGCCGCCGATGGAGGTGCCCGGATGCGGCGCGAAGACCGGCACCCCGGCCCGCTCGCCGACCACCTGCAGCTGGGTGACCGCGCCGGGACGCTGCAGGTCACAGGCCACCAGCAGCGGCGTATGTCCCTGTCCCTTCAGCCATTTGGCGAGCTTGCCCGCGAGGGTGGTCTTACCTGCACCCTGCAGACCGGCCAGCATGATGACGGTCGGCGGGTTCTTGGCCAGCCGCACCCGCCGGGTCTCGCCACCGAGGATATTGATGAGTTCCTCGTTGACGATCTTGACGACCTGCTGCGCCGGATTCAGGGCGCCGGAGACCTCGGCGCCCTTGGCCCGCTCCTTGATCTTGGCGATGAAGCCGCGGACCACGGGCAGCGCCACGTCGGCTTCGAGCAGCGCCAGCCGGATCTCGCGGGCGGTCGCGTCGATGTCCGCCGGCGACAGGCGTCCCTTGCCACGCAGATCCTTGAGGGCACCGGCCAACCGGTCGGAAAGGGATTCGAACACCGATGCTCCTGATCTCGAGGGACGTCACTCGAGATACCAGGGTAGTGGGATCCGCGTGATGCCGTTGCGCCAGGCTCGGACCTGCGCGAACGAGGTGGCACGCCAAGCGGTTCCGGCGGCTATTCCAGCGAGCGGGGACGTGGGCCGGGCCGGCGCAGATCATGGTTCTCGGTGGCGACCATGCCGACCGCCTCGCGGGCAGTGAGGCCCAGTTCGAGGGCCAGCCCGTCGAGCAACGCCCATTCGGCGTCGGAGGGCCCCTGGTCGGCGACGGTGGACGCGATGGTCATCGCGGTCACCGCCTGCTGGCCGCTGAGGGTGCGCCCCGGCAGCCAGGAGACCACCCAGCGATCGCCGCCGACGCAGCGGGCGATGTGTGCGGTCAAATCGCTGGTCATCATCGATGCGGACACGACTTCGATTGCCACCGACCTGCTCCCCTCATGCTCGCGACAGCTTGGGACCTCCGGATCGACCTTGCACGCGAATATTAGGGTGTGACGCCGATCACCCGACCGGTATTACAGCAAATTACCTGCAACATTCTGATTAACTGGCAAACATGCGGTTTGCCAGCTAATCCCAGTTCCTGGCGAATAATGGGGAAACGTCTGGAAGATCCGATTCAACTGTCCGATTCGAGAGGTTTCTTCGGTTGTTGCGGCGGCACCACCGCCAGCATCGCCGCCTCGATCTCCGCGCGCCGCCCGGGCGTGTCGGTAGCGCCCAGATCCAGGCAGAACGAGTCGATGACCGCCGAACCCATGGTCACCACCTTCGCCCAGCAGACATTCACCCCGGCCTCGGCGAGCGCCGCGGCCAACCGGCTCAGCAACCCGATGCGATCCTCGGCACGCAATTCCAGCAACACCCGGCCCGGATCGGCGGTCTCGTGCCAGAACACCCGCGGCCGCGCCTGCGCGAACGGGCTCGGCTGGGTGCCGCCCGCGTCGCGCTCCTTGCGGGCCAGCACCGAGGCCAGATCCAGATCGCCGTTGATGGCGCGAATCAGTTCCTGGCGCAGCAGGCCCGGGTCCGGCGGATCACCGAAACGCGGTGCCACGACGAAGGTATCGATGGCCGAGGCGCCCACGCTGGCGAGTTCGGCCGACAACACCCGCAGCGAATGCACGGCCAGCACGCCCGCCGCATCGGAGAGCAGACCCGGATTATCGGGCGCGACCACGGTGACCACATGGTGGTAGCGGCTCTCCCCCGGCTTCAGATCCACGTACACGCCACCGGATTCCGCGCGGGCGCGCAGCTCGTCGGAAATCGGGGTGGGCTCGGGCAGAGCGTCGCCCGCCATGGCCGTGCGGCAGTTGCGCACGAGATCGCCGATGAGCGAGGCCTTCCAGTCGTTCCACACGCCGGGCCCGGTGGCCAGCGCGTCGGCCTCGGCCAGGGCGTGCAGCAGTTCCAGCAACTGCGGGTCACCATCGAGGGCGTCGATCACCATCTTCACGGTGTCGGAATCGGTGATGTCGCGCCGCGTGGCCGTGTCGGGCAGCAGCAGGTGGTGCCGCACCACGCCCGCGAGCGTCTGTACGTCGGAAGGCCACAGCCCCAGGCGATTTCCGATGGAGACGGCCAGCTCCGCGCCGACCACGCTGTGATCCTCGGTGCGGCCCTTGCCGATATCGTGCAGCAGCGCGCCCAGTAGCAGCAGGTCCGGGCGGGCGACCCGGGTGGACAGCGCCCCGGCCTGGGCGACGGTCTCCATGAGGTGACGGTCCACGGTCCAGGTGTGCATGGCATCGCGCGGCGGCAGGTCGCGCACCACGCCCCATTCCGGAAAGAGCCTGCCCCACAGGCCCGTCCGGTCCAGCGCCTCCACGGCGCCGACGGCGCCGCGGCCCGTGCCCAGCAGGACCAGCAGGTCGTTGAGGGCTTCCTTGGGCCACGGCTCGCGTAGCTCGGGCGCGTCCTCACCGAGCCGGTTGAGCGTGGTCGCCGACATCGGCAGCCCGGTCTGCGCCGAGGCCGCGGCCACCCGCAGGATCAGCCCGGGATCGCGCTGCGGCCGGGCATCGCGGGCGAGCACCACCTCCCCGGAGTGTTCGACCACCCCCTCATCGAGTGGTCGGCGTACCGGGGCGCGGCGCAAGCGCGCGAGCCCGCGCCGAGGCAGCGCGTTCCCTGCCGTCCGCAGCCCGACATCGGTGGAGTAGCTCACCGTGCGGGCCGCATCACTGAGCGTGCGGGCCAGATCGAAGCGATCCCCGATACGCAGGGCCGCCCCGATCTCGTCGGCATCCTGGGCCCGCAACTGGTCGCGGGCCCGGCCCGCCACCCGGTGCAGCTCGGTGCGGACATCCAGCAGGCGGCGATGCGCCTGCTGCAACCCGCCACCGGGCACATCCGGACCGAGCCCCGGCATGGCGTCGGTCAGTTGTGCGATGGCGAGAGCGTCCAGCAGCTGGATGTCCCGCAGCCCGCCGCGTCCGTTCTTGATATCGGGCTCGGCACGGTGCGCGACGTCTCCGCTTCTGCGCCAGCGGGTTTGGGCCTGCTCGATCAGGGCATCGAAGCGGGACCGGATTCCGGCGCGCCAGTCCCGGCGCACGCCGCTGATGAGCAGGTTGCTCAGACCGTCGTCGCCAACGATGTGCCGGGCCTCGAGCATGCCGAGGGCGGCGGTGAGATCGTCGGCGGCCACACGCAGCGCCTGCGGGACGGTGCGCACGCTGTGATCGAGCTTGATGTGGGCGTCCCACAGCGGATACCAGAGGTGATCGGCGACCTCGGCGACCCGCTGCGGGTCGACGTCGTCGTAGAGCAGCACCAGATCCAGATCGGAGTAGGGCAGCATTTCCCGGCGGCCCAGTCCGCCCACGGCGACGAGCGCGAGCCCGCTGTCGGCGGTGATGCCGACCTCGTGGCCCTTGGTGGTCAGCCACAGTTCGTAGAGATCCACCAGCGCTTCCCGCAGCGCCTCGGGGTCCAGACGGGCCGAGCGGCCGTTGGCGCTGTGCTCGGCGAGCAGTTGGTTGCGGGCCCGGACCAGGTCCGAGGCTCCGTCGGAAACCGTCTCGGCCTCGGTTCTGTCGTCGCGTTCCTGCTGGAAACCCACAACCCACCACCCATCTGAATTCAGTTCGTCGCCGCACATGGGGGCGGCCCCGCCACCGCCGGTTCGACACCGACGGTGGCCGGGGCCGCCACTGGTTCCGCTGCTCCGGTTACCGCCTACAGAGCGTCGGAACCGCGTTCGCCGGTGCGCACCCGGACGATGGCGTCGACCGGGGTTACCCAGACCTTGCCGTCACCGATCTTGCCGGTGCGGGCGGCTTCCACGATGACCTCGACGACCTTGTCGACGGAGGCGTCGTCCACGACCACCTCGACCCGAACCTTCGGGACGAAGTCGACGGAGTACTCCGCGCCGCGGTAGACCTCGGTGTGGCCCTTCTGGCGGCCGTAACCCTGAACCTCGCTGACGGTCATGCCGAGCACGCCCGCCTGCTCCAGGCCGGTCTTCACGTCCTCCAGGGTGAACGGCTTCACGATCGCAGTGATCAGTTTCATTTTCGTCATGCCTCCTTGACGGCGGCGGTGCGCGCCGCACCACCCACAGCAGCGAAATCGTATGCCGTTTCAGCGTGATCCGACTCGTCCATGCCCACGAACTCCTCTTCCTCCGTAGCGCGGAGGCCGATCGTGAACTTGATGGCGAACGCGATGATCAGCGTCACGATGAACGAGAAGGCAAGCACCACACCGGCTCCCACGGCCTGACGCCACAGCTGGTTGAAACCGCCGCCGTAGAACAGACCCGCGACACCGGCCGGCGCCTCCTTGGTGGCCACCAGGCCGACCATCAGGGTGCCGATGATGCCGCCGACCAGGTGGACGCCCACCACGTCGAGCGAGTCGTCGAAGCCCAGCTTGAACTTCAGGCCCACGGCCAGGGCACAGGCGGCGCCGGCGACCGCGCCGATGGCCAGCGCGCCCAGCACGTTCACCGAGGAGCAGGACGGGGTGATGGCGACCAGGCCCGCGACGAGGCCGGACGCGGCGCCCAGCGAGGTGGCGTGGCCGTCACGGATCTTCTCCACGAGCAGCCAGGAAAGCATGGCGGCACAGGTCGCGAAGGTGGTGGTCAGGAAGGTCGAACCCGCGGTGCCGTTGGAGGACAGCGCCGAACCGGCGTTGAAGCCGAACCAGCCGAACCACAGCAGACCGGCGCCGAGCATGACGAAGGGCAGGTTGTGCGGACGCATCGGGGTCTTCGGCCAGCCCTTGCGCTTACCGAGGACGAGGCACAGCGCCAGACCCGCGGCACCGGCATTGATGTGGACGGCGGTACCACCGGCGAAGTCGATCACGTGCAGCTTGTTCAGGATCCAGCCACCCTCGTGGATGACATTGCCGTCCGAATCGGTGGCGTTGCCGTCGAAGACCCAGTGCGCGACCGGGAAGTAGACGACGGTGGCCCAGACCGCGGCGAACAGCGCCCAGGCGCCGAACTTCAGGCGATCGGCGACCGCGCCCGAGATCAGGGCGACGGTGATGATCGCGAACATCAGCTGGAATGCCACGAACACGGTCATCGGGATGTGGGTGTTGCCGGCCAGCGGGATGCCGACGACCTTGGTCGGATCGGGATCCGACACCGCGTCGGGACCGATTAGTCCCTTGAGACCGAAGAACTGCTTCGGGTTGCCGATCAGTCCGAACTTGTTGTTGCCGAACGATGCCGAGAATCCGTAGATCGCCCACAGCACGCCGACGATGCCCATGGCACTGACGCTCATCATGATCATGTTGAGCACGTTCTTGCTACGGACCATACCGCCGTAGAAGAACGCGAGCCCAGGGGTCATCAAAAGCACCAGTGCTGAACTCGCCAACATCCAGGCCGTGTCGCCGGTGTTCGGCAAATCAACGATGGGGTACGCCACCTTTTGTCCTCCTCATCTCTGGCCCCGCAGCAACCTGCGAATAAGCCTGCAATGAGATTCACCAGTCGGTGTTTCAGCCGTGATCCTGCGGCGTTTCGCGTAGGTGAACGGGTGAGCTTGCAGTGTTGCGGTCACGTTTCCGGAACCGCACCGCTGTTACGGCGAGATGGTGAGGATGATGTTGATTTCGGTATCGGCGCTGTTCAGCGGCCGTTATCCGAGCAGGGCGTCGACGAAGGCGCCCGGTTCGAAGGGTGCGAGATCGTCGGCGCCCTCTCCCAAACCGACCAGTTTGACCGGAACGCCCAGCTCATGCTGCACCTGGAAGACGATGCCGCCCTTGGCGGTTCCGTCCAGCTTGGTCAGCGCGACACCGGTGATGTCCACGACGTCGGCGAAGACCCGCGCCTGCATCAGGCCGTTCTGGCCGACCGTGGAATCGAGCACCAGGATGACCTCGTCAACCGCGGCCTTCTTCTCGACCACGCGCTTGACCTTGCCCAGCTCGTCCATCAGGCCGGTCTTGGTGTGCAGGCGACCCGCGGTGTCGATGAGCACCACGTCCACGCCGCGATCGATGCCGGCCGACACCGCGTCGAAGGCGACGGCCGCGGGATCCGCCCCCTCCTTGCCGCGCACGGTCTCCGCGCCCACGCGCTCACCCCAGGTCTGCAGCTGATCGGCGGCCGCGGCGCGGAAGGTATCGGCCGCGCCCAGCAGCACGCGGCGGCCGTCGGCCACCAGCACCCGCGCCAATTTGCCGGTGGTGGTGGTCTTTCCGGTGCCGTTCACACCCACGACCAGCAGGATCGACGGGTGATCGGCGTGCGGTAGGGCACGGATGGAACGATCCAGCTCGGGTCGTAGCGCGTCGACGAGCACCTCGCGCAGCAGGGCGCGCGCGTCGGCGGCGGTGCGGATGCTGCGGGCGGCCATCTCCTGACGCAGCCGCTCCACGATGGCGGCCGTGCTGGCGGTACCCAGGTCGGCCATGACCAGGGTGTCCTCGATCTCCTCCCAGGAGTCCTCGTCCAGATCGCCACCGCCCAGCAGACCGAGCAGCGACTTACCGACGGCGTTCTGGGAGCGGGACAGGCGACCACGCAGCCGGGTCAGGCGGCCCGCCGTGGGCTCGATCTCGGCGATGGCCGGGGCCGCAGCCTCGGCGAGGGGAGCGGTTGCGGGCGCGGCGGCAGGCGCGCCCGCGTGTGCGGCAATGGCGGCCTCAGCGGCAGCGGCCACCTCGGCGGCGGCGACGGCGGCCTCCGCGGCCTCCTCGGCGGCGGCCTCTTCCGAGGCGGGGTGCTCGACGACATCCCCGGCGGCCGTGCCGGCCGCGGTCTCACCGGCCTGCCCGGCGGCCTCGACGGCCGCGGCTCGGGCGCTGTCCTCGGCGTTCTCCGTCGGCTGGATGGTCACATCAGCCGCGTCGGCGGCCGGGGCGGATTCGGTGGCGACGGGCTCGGCGGGCGTGGCGGGCTCGGTGGGCGTGACGGGCTCGGCGGGTGTGACGGGCTCGGTGGGTGTGACGGGCTCGGCGGGTGTGACGGGCTCGGTGGGTGTGACGGGCTCGGTGGGCGGAGCGAGCTCGGGGCCCTGTACCGGGTCGGGGAGGCGGACATTGGTGATGCTGCGTTTGGCGGCGTCGCGCGGGACGGCGGCGTCGTCGCCGATGTGCGGCTGTCCCTCGTCGTCGGTGCGCTCGGGCGGGAGCGGCTGCGGCCTGGGTTTGCCGGCGGGCGCCTTCTCGCGCTCGGCGGTGCCGGTGCCCTGGCTGAAGTTGAATCCGCTCGCGGCCTGATATCCGCCGGACCGGTCGGTCACCTCCTTGGTCTCGGTGACCTCCGGGGTCAGCGAGATCCGGCGACGCTTGTTCAGGGCATAACCGGCCACCAGCGCCACGAGCAGCACCGCCGCGATCGCGGCGATGAGAATCCACAGTTCAGCAGTCGTCACACCCCCATCCTTTCAGAGGCACTTGTCTTGCCGGATTCACATACCTACCGACGTGTCGGGGAGCAGTGACGCCTATCACACAGCTATGCCGTGCGATGCGGAGACACGCCGGGGCGGGGCCTGGAAATCCCAGCAACTACCAACCGGTCTGCTCTAGAACGTGCCACAGTGCGGAAGGAGCGGCGAATGCGACACCGAGACAATAGGATCGGCGACGTGACCGATCGAAATGTGCTTGGGGGACCGCTGGAGGAGTGTGGCACCGATCCTCTCACCGGCTTCTACCGGGACGGCTGCTGCAGCACCGGTCCCGAGGATTTGGGCAGCCACACCGTCTGCACCGTGGTGACGGCGGAATTCCTGGAGCACCAGAAGTCGATCGGCAACGACCTCGTCACTCCGCGGCCCGAGAACAACTTCCCGGGCCTGCAGCCGGGCGACAGGTGGTGCGTGGTGGCCGTGCGCTGGCTGCACGCCCACGAGGACGGGGTGGCCGCGCCGGTGGTGCTGGCGGCCACCCACGAGAACGCCCTCGAAGTGGTGCCCATGGAAACCCTGCGCAAGTACGCCGTCGACGTCCCCGACGACGTCAGCGACCTGCTCTGAGACCCTGCCGCAGTCGGCTCACCCGCCGGTGCGCAGCCCGTCGTCACTACTCTTGCGCAGCAATGCCTCTGTGGCGCTGCGCAATTCGACGCGGGCCGCGCACAGCTGCGGGTCCGAGGCGAAGGCCACGCGGTCGGCGCCGGCGTGCAGGGGGCCGTTGAGGACCTGCAGCGTGATGGAGCCGGCGACGGCGCCGAAGAACAGGGCGATCAGGGCGGGGCGCTCACCGGCCAGGGTGAGGGCGAGCGCGGCCTGACCGCCGAAGACGGCCGCGGTGGCCGCCGAGACCACCAGCGAGTGGGTCATGTCGGCGCGCAGCGCCTCGCCCTCGTCGTAGGCGTCCACCACGGCGATGCCCAGGCCCAGCACCACCAGGTCGGCCGCTGTCACCGACAGCATGGCCGTGCGTGGCAGGACATTGAGCCCCAACAGGATCAGGGCCGCACTGAGCCCGAGCAGCAGCGCGCCGATGGTGAGCAGGCCGGCCGCCGACCGCCGCGAATCCTCGGACCACTCGGCGTGCTGTCCCAGCATCCCGAGCATGGTGCCGAGCAGCGCCAGCAGGGTGAGCGCGCCGAGCAGGTATCCGGCGGGCAGGAAGCCGCCAGCGGCGGGCATGGCCAGCAGGGCGCACACCGGCAGCAGCCCGACCCGCCACCAGCGGTCCGCACGCTCGACCGCGCCGAGAGGCAGCAGCCGCACGAAGACTCCGCTGAAGGCCAGCACCGGCGCGCACATCAGCACGATCCGCAAGCCGTCGAACCAGGAGCTGCCGCCGGCCAGCCGATCCGCCACCACTGCCGCGGCGAACGCCAGCAACCCGATGGCAGCCCTGCGTAACAACGGCTTTCGCGGATCCCGCGCCAGTAGATACAAACCGAGCCACCATGCGACACCGAACGTCGCGGCCGACACCCAAACCACGCAGGGAGCGTACTTCCCCACCCGCCCATTGCGGGTCCATACGAAAGACGCCGGATATGGCCTTCTACCAGTATTTTTCGCCTCGATACCCGTCTCGTCACACCTTCGCATCCGTTCGGACACACCCAGGTCACGAAGTGCCCCAACGGCTTTCAAGGAGGGGCGATCAGGTGCTCATGCCGGGGTGGCGTGGCGACGGCGATGGGCCTTCTGACGGCAGGCGGCGGAGCAGTAGTGGGCCGGACGACCGGTGCCGGTCGGGTGGATCGGGGTGGCACAGATCGGGCAGTGCGGCGTTTCGTCACGAGCGGTGGTTTCGTCACGGGTCGCGGGCGGGTTCCGGAGTTTCGTTACGGTGCCGGGCGCGGGCCGGGCGCGCATGGAGTCCAGGACCAGGGCGGCGGGGCGGGACAGTTCGTGACCCGGGCTGAGGCGTTGGATGGCAACACATCCCGTGAACAGGGCCAGCACGTCGGAGAACGCGAGGTCCGGGCGGACCGCGCCGGCGCGCTGTGCGGCGACCAGCAGATCGTCGAGGGCGGCGTGGAAGCGGGCGCCCGCGTCCTGCAGCAGTTCGCGGGGCCAGCCGTCATTGGCGGCCAGGTCACAGACGGCCTGGTTGCGATGGGCGGAGGTGATGACCTCGGTGCAGAACGTGAAGAAGGCCCGGCCCGGGTCGGGCGCGTCCCGCAGGCGGTGCGCGACAGCGGTGAGGCGGTCGATGCGCTGCTGCATAACCGCCTCCAGCAGTGCGGTTTTGGTGGGGAAGTGCCGGTAGACGGTGCCCGCGCCGACGCCCGCGCGGCGGGCCACCTCGGCCAGTGACACCGCGACGCCGCCCTCGGCGAGGGCGCGCTGTGCCGCGGCCAGCACCAGAGCGCGATTGCGGCGCGCGTCGGACCGGGTGTTCGGGGTGGGCCTGTCGTGGGACAGGGCCGGTTCCACATGGGACAGGGCGGGTGCGGACATTTCGTTACGCGGGTCCTTTCCGGTGGTGGCCAACGGAAACGGGCGGTTCTAGCGTCGGTATTCGGGTCGATCGACCCGAATACTACCGAACGAACGGGTGACGATGTCTTCTCGTAATGATCCGACCGAGCCTTCTCGCAATGATCTGGTGCTGGTGACCGGGGCGACCGGCAAGCAGGGCGGGGCCACTGCGCGCCGGCTGCTCGCCTCCGGCCGGGCGGTGCGAGTGCTGGTGCGTGATCCGGAATCACCTGCGGCACAGGAACTCGCGGCCGCGGGTGCGCAACTGGCCGTCGGGGACTTCGACGCTCCCGAGTCCCTCGCCCCGGCGCTGTCCGGCGTGGTCGCGGCCTTCCTGGTGCCGCCCGCGACCTTCGGCCCGAACGGGTGGGACACCGAACTGGAGGCCGAGCGCGGCACGCGGTTCATCGCGGCGGCGCGGGCCGCCGGGGTGGAGTTCATCGTGTTCACCACCGTTGCCTCCTACACCGACGACGGAAAGTGGGGCGCGCAGGGCAAGCGGCGGGTGGAGGAGGCGCTGCAGTCCAGTGGTCTGCACTGGACTATCCTGCGCCCGGCCCGCTTCATGGAGAACTACTTCATGCAGGGCTTCCCGGTGGACGGCATCAACGATGGCGTGCACAAGCACCTGTTCCCGGCGGACCGGCGGGTGCAGTCCATTGCCCTCGACGATATCGCCGTATTCGCGCAGCTGGCCTTCGAGGATCCGGCCCGATTCCACGGCCGGGTCCTGGAGTTGGCCGGTGACGATCCGACCATGCCCGCCGCGGCCGCGGCCATCACGGCCGCCACCGGACACGCGGTGCGATATCTAGAGGGCACCGAGGCCGAGGCCGATGCCATGGGGCCCGAGGTCGGGGCGGTCTGGCGCTTGTCGCGGCAGGGCCAGGGCTGGCACGCCGATATTCCCGCGCTGCGCGAAATCCACCCGGGTTTGCGGACTTTCGATATGTGGCTCGCCGAAACCGGTGCGGCGCGGCTGAAGTCGCTGCTGGACGGGTGAGAACCGCGGGCGAGGAGGACCGGAGCCTCCCCTCCCGCGGTCACGGGACTCGGTAGGTCACGGCAGGGCGCCGTTGTAGTCGGGCAGCTTGAAGGTCTTCAGGGCATGCCCGCCGGACAGGTCGGAGGCGCTGTTGCCGATATTGGCGACGATCGTGTAGCCCTGGGCCTCGATGGAGACGCGGGTGGCGGTCTTGTAGTCGGCGAGGGCGCCCGCGCCGCTGGAGCCGGTGGTGAGGCCGCCGCCGTAGAGGCCGTCCACGGGGTAGCCGACGGTGGTCAGGTTGATCCAGGCGTTTCACTTTGCCCCGCACCGCAATCCCGCTCATCGGGACGCCGCCGCCACGGTCGTCACCGGGTCACGGTGTCGCGCCGACCAGATTCTCCCCGCGCATGCGCTGCGAGATCACCTGCGTGATGCCGTCTCCGCGCATGCTGACGCCGTAGAGCGCGTCGGCGATCTCCATGGTCGGCTTCTGGTGGGTGATGACGATGAGCTGGCTCTTCTCGCGCAGCTGCTCGAACAGGCCGATGAGCCGGCGCAGGTTGGTGTCGTCCAGCGCCGCCTCGACCTCGTCCATGACATAGAACGGGGAGGGGCGGGCCCGGAAGATCGACACCAGGAAAGCCACTGCCGCAAGGGACTTCTCGCCACCGGAGAGCAGTGACAGCCGCTTGACCTTCTTGCCCGGCGGGCGGGCCTCCACCTCGACGCCGGTGGTGAGCATGTCGCTGGGATCGGTGAGCAGCAGCCGCCCCTCACCGCCGGGGAACAGGCGGCCGAAGACGCCGGTGAATTCGCGCTCGACGTCCTCGTAGGCCTCGGTGAAGACCTGCAGGATGCGCTCGTCCACCTCGGCGACCACGTCGAGCAGGTCCTGGCGGGCCTTCTTGACGTCCTCGAGCTGGGTGTTGAGGAAGGTGTAGCGCTCCTCGAGGGCCGCGAACTCCTCCAGCGCCAGGGGATTCACCTTGCCGAGAGTGGTGAGGTCCTTCTCGGCGCGCTTGGCGCGCCGCTCCTGGGTGGCGCGGTCGTAGGGCATGGGCTGGGGTGCGCTGACGGCGTCGCCGCGGTCGCGGGCCTGCTCGTACTCCATCATCTCCAGCGCGGTGGGCGGCATGGGGACGTCCGGGCCGTATTCGGCGATGAGGTCGTCGAGGCTGATGCCGAACTGTTCGGAGATGGTGGTCTCGACCTGTTCGATACGCAGCGCGGCCTGGGCGCGGGCGACCTCGTCGCGGTGCACGGCGTCGGTGAGCTGGGTGAGCTGGGTGGTGAGGGTGCGTGAGCGTTCCTTGGTCTGCTCGACCTGGGCCGCGAATTCGCTACGGCGGCGCACCAATTCGTCGCGGCGGGTGGCGGCCTGGCCGACCACCTGCTCGAGTTCGGCGGCCACCCGTTCCGCGGATTCGGCGACCACGGCGGCGACGGCGGCGGCCTGGCGGCGGGCGGCCTGGGCGCGTTCGGCGCGGGCGCGGGTCTCACGTTCGGCACGGGCCGCACGGCGCAGCGAATCCGCTTTGCCGCGTACCGATTCCGCGCGTTCCTCGGCGGTGCGAACGGCCAGGCGGGCCTCGACCTCCATCGAGCGGGCCTCGGCGAGGGCGGCGGCGGCCTCCTCGCGGGCGTACCCCGCGGTCTCGGTGCCGGCGGCCTCCGGATCCATCTCGGCCTGTTCCAGTTCGGCGTTGCGCAGCCGGTCCTCGAGGTCGGCCAGCTTGGAAAGCGTGTCCTCGCGGCCGGTTTCGGCATCGTCGCGCTGGGCCAGCAGGCGGTCGCATTCGCGCTGGGCGGTGCGTGCGGCGTGGCCGAGGCGGCCCAGGCGCTCGTAGATGGCGACCAGGGCCTGATCGGATTCGTGCAGGGCGAGCAGGGCGTGGTCGACCGCCTCCTTGCGGTCCGACTGCTCGGCGAGCGCGCCCGCCAGCGCGGCCTCGAGTTCCTCGGCCGTGCGCTGCCAGGAGGCCAATTCGTCCTTGGCGGAATCGATGTCGGCCTGCACCTCGAGCTGGCTGGGTGCGCGGTCGGAGCCGCCGAGCAGCCAGCCGCTACCGGTGAGGTCGCCGTCGCGGGTGACCACGCGCAGTTCCGGGCGCTCGGCGAGGACCCGTGCGGCGGTGGCGAGATCGTCGGTGACGGCGATGCCGGCGGTGAGGGCGGCGATGGCGCCGCGCAGGTCGGCGGGACAGTCCACCACCTCGGTGAGCCAGTGCGCGGCGGCCGGTAGTCGCGAATCCGCCGGTGCCACCGGGTGATCGGTGACGTCGGCATACACGATGGCAGCGCGGCCGCCGTCGGATTCCTTGAGCGCGCGCACGGCGGCGTGGGCCGAGGGCCCGGTGTCGGCGGCGACGGCGTCGGCCAGCGGGCCCAGTGCGGCGGCGACCGCGGACTCGAAACCGCCGTGCACCCGGATCAACCCGGACAGCGGACCGAGCAGGCCATCGGTGCGGTGCTCGAGCAGCCAGGCCGCGCCGTCCTTGCGGCGCAGGCCCATGGTGAGGGCCTCGATGCGGGCGGTCAGCGAGGCGACGCGTTTGCCGGCCTCGCGGTCCTTCTCGCGCAGTTCGGTGACGCGCTGGTCGACCAGGGCGAGGGCCTGGGCGGCGTGCTCGTAGGAGTGGTCGAGGCCTTCCTCGCCCGCGTCGAGTTCGCTCAATTCGCCCTGCACGGCCTCGAATTCGGCGTTCGCGTCCTCGCCGCGGCGGCGGGCCTCGGCGAGGGCGGTGGACATGCGCGCGATCTCGCCGTCCACGGACTGGGCGCGGATGCGCAGGGTGTCGACCTGGCCGGACAGGCGGGCCAGGCCCTCGCGGCGGTCGGCGATGGCGCGGACGGCGGCCAGGTGGGCCTGTTCGGCTGCCTTGGCGGCCTGCTCGCGTTCGTGCAGTTGCTCGCGGGCGGCTTCCAGGGTTTCGGTGGCCATTTCGACCGCTTCGCGTAGCTCGGCCTCTTCGGCTTCGACCCGATCCGCCTCGCGCTCCAGCTGTTCCGGGTCGCGGCCGGCGCCGGCGGGCTGCTCGATGGTGAGGTTGCGGGCGCGATCGCGGGCAATACGGATAGTGGCATTGACGCGTTCGGTCAGGGCGGACAGCTGGAACCAGGTCTGGGCGGCGGCCTCGGCGCTGGGGGTGAGCTTGGAGAGCTCGAATTCCTGCTGGGCCAGGGCGGCATTGGCGGCGTCCAGCTCGGCCTGCATATTGACCTGTTGTTCGCGGGCGTAGGCCTCCTTGCTCTGCTGGCTCTCCAGTTCGCGGCGGCGGCTCACCAGATCGTCGGCGGCCAGGCGCAATCGGGCGTCGCGGAGTTCGGACTGGACGGTCGCGGCGCGGCGGGCCACCTCGGCCTGCCGGCCCAGCGGCTTCAACTGCCTGCGCAATTCGGTGGTGAGGTCGGTGAGGCGGGCCAGGTTGGCCTGCATGGCGTCCAGCTTGCGGACCGCCTTCTCCTTGCGCCGCCGGTGCTTGAGCACACCCGCGGCCTCCTCGATGAAGGCCCGCCGATCCTCCGGCCGCGATTCCAGAATCGCCGACAGCTGGCCCTGACCGACGATGACGTGCATTTCCCGGCCGATGCCGGAGTCGCTGAGCAGCTCCTGGACATCCATGAGCCGGCAGGAGTTTCCGTTGATCTCGTACTCGCCCGCGCCATCGCGGAACATGCGGCGGGTAATGGACACCTCGGAGTACTCGATGGGCAGCACGCCGTCGGAGTTGTCGATGGTCAGCGTGACTTCGGCACGACCGAGCGGGGCACGGCCCGCGGTGCCGGCGAAGATGACGTCCTGCATCTTTCCACCCCGCAGGGCTTTCGCGCCCTGCTCACCCATCACCCAGGTGAGCGCGTCGACGACGTTCGATTTCCCCGACCCATTGGGCCCGACCACGCAGGTGATCCCCGGTTCGAATCGCAACGTCGTCGCGGACGCGAAGGACTTGAACCCCTTCAGCGTCAGACTCTTCAGGTGCACAGCGGCTCAGACTACCCGCTCCGACAGGATTGCTCCGAGTATGCCGGACACCAGGACTTGAGTCTCCACCAAGGGGAAGCACCAAGGTTGACGCATGGACGACGAAACGCTCTACACGATCGGGGCGCTGGCCGAACGCACCGGCCTGACGGTCAAGACCATTCGGTTCTACTCCGATAAGGGGATCGTTCCGGCGACCATGTACAGCCCCGGCGGCTACCGGCTGTACGACATCGAGGCCGTGGCGCGCCTGGAACTGGTACGCACCCTGCGCGAACTGGGCATGGACCTGGCGACCGTGCGGCGCGTGCTGTCCCGCGAAACCTCTCTGACCGAGGTCGCGAACGCGCACGCCGAGGCGGTGGACGTACAGATCCGCGTACTGCGGCTCCGGCGCGCGGTGCTCCGCGCGGTGGCCAACCGGGGATCGAACGACAAGGAGATGGGATTCATGCACAAACTGGTGCAACTGTCCGAAGCCGAACGTGCCCGCATCATTCACGACTTCGTCGACGACACCTTCGGCGCCGTGGACGGCAACCCCGCCGTCCTGGAACTGCTCCGTTCCACCATGCCGGAGCTCCCCGACGACCCCACCCCCGACCAGGTCGGCGCCTGGATGGACCTGGTGGAACTGGTGCAGGACAAGGAATTTCGAGCCGCGGTCCGCCGTATGGCGGAGTATCAGGCCAGGGAACGGGCCGCAGGCGACGACACCGGCCTGCACCACGACCTCACCGAAGCAGTCCGCGCCGAGGTCGGCCGTGCCCTCACCGAGGACATCGCCCCCGAAAGCCCCGCGGCAGCCCCCGTCATCGACACCCTGACAGCCCGCTACGCCGAAACCTTCACCAAACCCGACGACCGCGATCTCCGCGAGTGGATCCTGAACCGCCTCGAGATCGCCAACGACCCACGCGTAGAACACTATTGGCGCCTGGTGGCCACCATCAACGCCTGGCCCCCACTTCCTGACCTGATCCCAACCTTCGACTGGTTCGCCACCGCGCTCCGCACCCAACTCTCCCGGTAGTCGGGTCGGCGACCTCGGTCGGTTTGTTCCGACGATGCCAGGCCCTGACGAGCACTCGGGGTCAGTGGGTGCGATAGCGGTTCCAGGCGGCGGATTCCCAGCCCATGAGGATTCGGAAGGCGAGGACTGCGCCCCAGGGGGCGATGACCCAGATGGGCCAGGGGTAGGTGAATTCGCCTGCGGCGAGGGAGATTGCGGCCCAGATGACCAGGCAGAGGAGGCTGACGCCGAGCCAGGCGCTGCCTTCGATCCGCTGCCAGATGGGGAAGCGGGTACGGGAGACGGACTGGGCCGCAACGATCTTGGGCAGTTTGGGCAGGTCCTGGAGGACCAGCTGGAGGTCTTCGCGGGTGGCCGTGGCGTAGACGCGGGTGAGGCGCTCGTTGTATTCGGCCATGTCGAGGCGGCCGTCGGAGAGGTGGCGGCCGAGGATATCGGCGATCTGGGCGCGCTCGGCGTCGGAGGCGCGGGTGCCGGTGGTGATGTCCATGTCGATCCTCTCGATCGGACGCTACCTTATGTTCCACAGTGGAACATAAGTCCAGGATAAACCTCCACAATGGAATGTCAAGGAATTAAAGTGAAGGCAGGTGACAGCACATTTGCCAGCAGGGGCGATGCGATGAGATGGTTAGTGACAGTTCTCGGACAAGGAGTCATCGTGGACCTCGACTGGTCGGCTGCCGATCTGGCATTTCGTGATGAAGTGCGCAGATTCCTCGACGAAAAGTTAACCGACGATCTTCGCCGCGCCGGACGGTTGGCGACCAGCGTCTACCCGGACCACGAAGCCAGCATGCAGTGGCAGGCCATCCTGCACGAGCGCGGCTGGGCCGCCCCGGCATGGCCGGTCAGGTACGGCGGCTGCGACTGGAGCCTGACCCAGCACTACATCTTCGGCCGCGAATGCACCCTGGCCGGCGCACCGAACCTGTCCCCCATGGGAATTCGCATGGTCTCGCACGCCATCATGGCCTTCGGCACCCCGGAGCAGAAGGACTTCTTCCTGCCCCGCATCCTCACCGGCGACGTCTTCTTCTGCCAGGGCTATTCGGAGCCCGAGGCGGGCTCGGACCTGGCCTCGCTGACCATGGCCGCGGTACCCGACGGCGAGGACCTGGTCGTCACCGGCTCCAAGATCTGGACCACGCACGCCACCGAGGCCAACTGGATCTTCGCCCTGGTCCGCACCTCCCGGCAGGCCAAGAAGCAGCAGGGCATCACCTTCGTGCTCATCGACATGCGCACCCCGGGCATCGAGATCCGCCCGCTGGTCATGACCTCCGGCGAGCAGGTGCAGAACCAGGTGTACTTCGACCAGGTGCGGGTGCCGCAGGCGAACGTGCTGGGCGCCATCGACGACGGCTGGACCGTCGCCAAGTACCTGCTCAACTTCGAGCGCGGCGGCGGCGCGGCGGCCCCGGCCCTGCAGGTCATGGCCGAGGAGCTCGCCCAGGCGGCCACGGAGCAGGTCGCCCCGAACGGCGGCGCGCTCATCGACGACCCCGCCTTCGCCGCCAAGCTGGCCGACGCCCGCCTGCGCGCGGACGTGCTGGAGATCCTCGAATACCGCACCCTCGCACTGGTTTCCAGCGGCAAGGACCCGGGGCCGGCCGCATCCACCATCAAGATCCTGGGCACCGAGCTGAGCCAGGCGCTCACCGAGCTCGCGCTGGAGGCGGCCGGTCCGCGCGGGCGCGCCTATCAGCCGCACGCCACCATGCCGGGCGGCCCGATCGCCGATTTCACCCCGCCCGCCGACGGTTTCGTCGCGGGCGCGGACTGGCAGGCGGTCGCCCCGCTGCGGTACTTCAACGACCGCGCCGGCTCGATCTACGCCGGCAGCAACGAGATTCAGCGCAACATCATCGCCAAAGCCACCCTGGGACTGTAGCCATGGACTTCTCCTTCACCGCCGAACAAGAACTGCTCCGCGACACGGTCACCGAGTTCCTCGCGGCGCGCTATCCGCTCGAGCCCAGCCGCGCGGCGGCGCGCACCGGGGCCGGCTGGCAGCCGGAGGTGTGGCGCGGGCTGGCCGAGGAGGTCGGGATCCTCGGGGCGAGCCTGCCGGAGTCGGTGGGCGGCATCGGGGGCGGCCCGGTCGAGACCATGATCATCGCCGAGGCGCTGGGCGCGGCACTGGTGCTGGAACCATACGTGGACACCGTGGTGGTGGGCGGCGGCCTGCTGCGGCGCGCCGACGGCAAGCGGGCCGAGGATCTGCTGACGGGCATCGCCGCCGGCGAGGTGGTCACCGGATTCGCCGCGCTGGAACCGCAATCCGGCTACGACTACACCGCTGTCGCGACCACCGCGGTCCGCGACGGTGACGACTGGGTGCTGACCGGCGAGAAGACGGTGGTGACCTCCGCACCGCTGGCCACTCACCTGCTGGTGACCGCGCGACTGGACGGCGGCATCGCACTGTTCGTGGTCGATTTCGACGCCGCCCATCCGCCCACCGGGCTCACCGCGCACCCGTACCGCACCATCGACGAGCGCCAGGCCGCGGACCTGACCTTCGGGGCCCTGCGCGTGCCCGCCGACGCCCTGCTGCTCGCGGACGCGGGCGAGGCCATTGCCGTCACCCTGGACGAGGCCATCGCGGCGGTGTGCGCGGAGGCGGTCGGAGCCATGCGCAAGGTCGTCGCCGACACCGTTGCCTACACCAAGCAGCGCCAGCAGTTCGGCGTGCCGATCGCCAGCTTCCAGGCGCTGCAGCACCGCATGGTGGACATGCTGCTGGAGCTCGAACAGGCCGTGGCCGCAACGTATCTGGTGACACTGAAACTGGACGCCCCCAGCCCCGAGCGGGCCCGCGCCGCCGCGGCCGCCAAGGCCACCATCGGCCGCGCCGCCCGGCGCATCGGCCAGGAGTCGGTGCAGCTGCACGGCGCCATGGGCATGACCGAGGAGCTGGCCATCGGCCACTTCTTCAAGCGCCTGACCGCTGTGCAGTACGAGTTCGGCACCACCGACCAGCACATCGCCCGCTATGCCGCAATGACGCGGCCGTAGCGGTTCCGGCGCACCGGTTCAGGGGTGATCCGGTGTCCGGCCGGGTTCCGGTGAATCGCCTGGGGATCCACCGGAACCCGGTCGTCGCGCAGGTGCCCCCGTGGCGTCCGGTTACCGGCGATGGCCCTGGTCGACGCCGACGGGTATCCGGCCGGCATCACGGTGTCCGGACCTGGGCGCGGCGGCGGCGCCCCGCGCCGACCCTCGCACGGCGAGCACGATAACCAGCGCCAACGCGGGTCCGGTGACGAAGCACAGCAGACCCAGCGCGATCAGCAGAACTGTTCCCACGTGCGGATTATTGTCCGCCGCGCCGCATTTCGCACAATTACGGCAAACGCCGCCCTCCAGACCCAGCGAGCCGACCGGTCCACTTGGAGGCCGCCCGGGAACCCGCCGGCAACTCCGGCCGCGAGCAGCACCATGCTGGTGTGATCGAGGCCACAGCGGCCCGCCCGTCACGTCCCCGGGCCCTGTCTCGTCCCTGGTGTGGAAACGAACCGGAGGAAAGGACGACACCATGTCGCGATTGGCCATGCAGCAGGCGGCCCCCGAGGTCTACAAGGCCTGGATCGCCGCGGAGACCGCGATCCGTCGCGGACCCCTGGACGCCACCGTGCGGGAACTGGTCAAGATCCGGGTCTCGCAGCTCAACGGCTGCCTGTTCTGCATTGACATGCACTCCACCGAGGCACGCAAGGAGGGCGAGACCGAGCGACGGCTCTGGCACCTCAACGCCTGGCGGGAGTCCGAACTCTTCACCCCGGCCGAGCAGGCCGCGCTGGAATACGCCGAGGCCGCAACGCAACTCGGCCCGCACGGGGTGAGCGACGAGATCTGGGC
Source organism: Nocardia sp. NPDC101769 (assembly GCF_044766925.1). Lineage (NCBI taxonomy): Bacteria > Bacillati > Actinomycetota > Actinomycetes > Mycobacteriales > Nocardiaceae > Nocardia > Nocardia sp. NPDC101769. Next base: position 32,155 of record NZ_JBIWMX010000027.1, read on the forward strand.
GGGCGTGGAGAAGCACTTCGACGAGGGCCAGCGGGCGGGTCTGGTGGCGGTGACGGCGCAGATCAACCTGTGGAACCGGATCGGCGTCCCACTGCGGCTGGAGCCCCTGGGCGAGTAGCCCGCACCAGCCACGGCCCGAATAACGTTGACAGCCAGGAAGGTTCTGTGGCTGGCTGACGGTATGGGCCGTGGCGAGAGCGATGCCGGACGCGTCCGGATCGCGGCAGTGGGCGATCTGCACATGCGCGAGAGCATGCGCGGCCGATTCCGGCCCGCCCTGCTGGAACTGGGTGAACGCGCGGATGTGCTGCTGCTGGCCGGTGATCTGACCAATGGCGGCACCCTGCGCGATACCGACGTGCTGTGCGCCGAGATCGAGAAGCTGCCGGTCCCGGTGGTCGCCGTCCTGGGCAATCACGATCACGACCGCCGTCTCGGCTTCCGGATCTCGGTGCGGCTCAGCGAGATCGGCGTCCACATGCTCGACGGCACCGCGATCACCCTGCCCGTCAATGGGATTCGCCTGGGCGTCGCCGGGGTCATGGGCGGCAGCGGCGGACTTCCCGGCCACCCGGGCAATCCCGCCGAGGGCAGCGTCGAACACCGCACCCGCTTCCGCCGCGGTCCCGCCGACGCCGCCCGCCTGCGCGCCGCTCTGGAATCCCTCGACACCGATTTCCGCATCGCCCTCATGCACTTCTCCCCCGTCGTGGACACCCTGGCCGGCGAATCCCCGGAGATCTACCCGGGCCTGGGCTGCCACGATCTCGCCGAGGCGGTGGACGCGGCCGGCGCCGCCCTCGCCATCCACGGCCACGCCCACGGCGGCACCGAATTCGGCCGCACCGCGGGCGGCGTCGAGGTCCGCAATGTCTCCTATCCGGTCATCCGCACGGCCTGCCGGGTGTACGAGCTGACACACCCGGGCGACAGGTAAACCCGTTCGCGGTACCGTTTACGAAATCTCTACCCAAGGTGTGCCGGGAAGTCTGGTCGGCCGGTCCGAAACCTCGGGCTGCACCGGTCCGACCTGGGAGTTTCGATGCGGCAGCCATTTTCGATCTTGACGTATTCTGCTGCGGTGAACGCTCGGCTCTTCGTCGTATCCTGCACATATGCATGCCGCTCAGATGGCCGAGGACTATCCCGTGATCGATCTGGACTCCGACGCGATCGACGCGGCGAAGTTACTGGCCGAGCATCGACTACCCGGGATTCTGGTGACCGATGCCAAGGGGGAGCCGCATTCGGTGCTGCCGGCGTCGCAGGTGGTGCTGTTCATCGTGCCGAAGTACGTGCAGGACGATCCGTCGCTGGCGGGGGTGCTGAACGAGTCCATGTGCGGGCAGGTGGTGAAGCGGTTGCGGGGCAAGAAGGTTCGAGATGTGATTCCGGAGCGGCTCACCAAGATTCCGGCGGCGAAGGCCGACGACAATATCGTCGAGGTGGCCGCGCTGATGGCGAAGTACAAGTCGCCGCTGGTGGCCGTGCAGGACGGCAAGACGCTGCTCGGCGTGATCACGTCCGCGCGGCTGCTCGAGGTGGCGCTGGCGAACTGAGCCCGCCGGGGCGGCCCTCGTGACCGCGGTCGCCATTGCCGTCTTCGTCGTCGCGTATGTGCTCGTCGCATCGGAGCGGGTGCACAAGACCATTGCGGCGCTGGTCGGCGGGGGCGTCGTCATAGGCATCGGCATCCTCGACTCCGACGACGTCTTCTACTCACACGAGACCGGCATCGACTGGAATGTCATCTACCTGCTACTCGGCATGATGATCATCGTCGGGGTACTGCGGCAGACCGGCATCTTCGAGTACGTCGCCATCTGGGCGGCCAAGCGCGCCAAGGGATCCGCGCTGCGGGTGATGATCCTGCTGGTGCTCATCACCGCCACCGCGTCCGGCTTCCTGGACAATGTGACCACCGTGCTGCTCATCGCCCCGGTCACCCTGCTGGTGTGCGAGCGCCTCGAGGTGCCGCCGGCGCCCTTCCTCATCGCCGAGGTGCTGGCCTCCAATATCGGCGGCGCGGCGACCCTCATCGGCGACCCGCCCAACATCATCATCGGCAGCCGGGCCGGGCTGTCGTTCAACGACTTCTTCCTGAATCTGACACCGATCGTGCTGATCACGCTGGCCGTGTTCACCCTGCTGCTGCCGCGCCTGTTCAAGGGCTCCTTCGACGTCGATCCCGAACGCGCCGCCGACATCATGCAGTTGAACGAGCGCGAGGCGATTCGCGATCCGAAGCTGCTGATCAAGTGCGGAATCGTGCTCGCCGCCGTGTTCGCGGGATTCTTCGGCCACCCGATCTTCCACCTCGAACCGTCGCTGGTGGCATTGCTCGGCGCGGGCGCACTGGTGCTGATTTCCGGTCTGCCGCAACAGGATTACCTATCCGCGGTGGAATGGGAGACGCTGCTGTTCTTCGCCGGTCTGTTCGTGATGATCGGGGCGCTGGTGAAAACCGGTGTGATCGCGCGCTTGGCGAAATTCGCCACCGAACTCACCGGCGGTGACGCGCTCGTGGCAACCATGCTGATACTGGTGGTCTCGGCCGTGCTGTCGGGTGTCATCGACAACATCCCGTACGTGGCGACCATGAGTCCGCTGGTGGCCCAGCTGGTGGAGCACATCGATCACCCGGCCCGGGCGAACGCCCTGTGGTGGGCGCTGACGCTGGGCGCGGATTTCGGTGGCAATCTCACAGCAGTCGGGGCCAGCGCGAATGTGGTGATGCTCGGGATCGCGCGGCGCTCGGACCAGCCGATCTCGTTCTGGGAATTCACCCGGAAGGGCATTCTGGTGACTACGGTCACGATTACGGTGGCCGCGCCATATCTGTGGCTGCGCTATTTCGTATTCGCCTGACCTGCGACAAAGGGCACGACACGGACCCCTTCTGTGTGGCGATTGGTAATTTCCGCGACCCCTGACCGACAATGGCAGCCGCCATGTCCATATCCAGCACCGATCACCCGACCTCGCCGGGCAGCGACCGACAGGACGCGCCGGGCGCCCCCGCCAGGCCCGGGACCTACCGCCTCGATCTGGACGGATTGCGTGGCGTAGCTATCGCACTGGTCGTCGCCTTCCACATCTGGGCCGGACGCGTATCCGGCGGTGTGGACGTGTTCCTGGTGCTGTCCGGCTTCTTCTTCACCGGCATGCTGGTGCGCCGCGCCGACAGCGGATCGGTGGGTATCCTGACCACCATCCGGCGCACGCTGCGCCGGCTGCTGCCCGCCATGGTGGTGGTGCTGGCCGCGGTGGTCGTCGCCACGGTGGTGCTGCTCCCCCACACCCGCTGGTCGAATATCGCGGGCCAGACGCTGGCCTCGCTGTTCTACTACCAGAACTGGTATCTGGCGCTGTCCTGGTCGGACTATCTGGCCGCGGACCCCTCGGTGAGCCCGCTGCAGCACCTGTGGTCGATGTCGGTGCAGGGGCAGATGTATCTCGCGCTGCTACTGACCGTCGCCGGCGTGGCCTGGGTGCTGCGCCGCGTGATTCGGGCGGGGGCATGGAAACTGGCCGCCGAGTACCCTCTGCTGCGCCGCGCCGGACAGGACGGTGTGCTGCGGCTGACGCTCGCGGTGATATTCGCCGCCGCCGCCATCATCTCGTTCCGCCATGCCGGCGAAGGCGTTTCGACCCAGCAGGGCTGGAACTACTACGACACCTTCGCCCGCGCCTGGGAACCCCTCGCCGGCGGTCTGCTCGCCCTGGCCGCGCCGCTGATCCGGCTGCCCAGGCCGACGCGGGAGGTGTTCGCGTGGACCGGAATCGCGGCCATCGCCTGCTGTGGCTGGATGGTGAACGGCTCCCTGGTCTTCCCCGGCCCGGCCGCGCTGATTCCGGTCCTGGCCACGGCCGCACTGATTCTCGCGGGTGCCGGCCGCGATACCGCCGATCAACCGCTGGTGAATCGCCTGCTGGCTTCCTGGCCGGTGGTGCAACTCGGCGGATTCGCCTACGCGCTGTACCTGTGGCACTGGCCGATGCTCATCTTCTATCTGGGCGAACTGCATCAGCGGCGGGCCGGGTGGCTGGGCGGGCTGGTCATCATCCTGATCTCGCTGCTGCTGGCCTTCGTGACCCATCACCTGGTCGAGGAGCCACTGCGGCTGCGCTCGCGGCCCGCCGCGACCCCCGCGCGCGGCCGCGTGCTCGCCGGGGTGGCGGTGTCCACGGTCGGGGTGCTGCTGGTCGGCTCGACCCTCACCTGGCAGTGGAGCATGGGCGCGAAGGCGCACGCGGTCGGCGAGCTGGATCCCGCAAAATATCCGGGCGCGGAGGCCCTCACCGATCACGCGCTGGTGCCGCGCGCCCCGATGCGCCCCACCACCGAGGAAGCCCCCGCCGATATCGCCTACCCCACGCGCGACGGCTGCATCGCCGACTTCGACACCCGCTCGGTCGTCACCTGCACCTACGGTGATCGCGACGCGCACCGCACCCTCGCGGTGGTGGGCAATTCGCATGCCGAGCACTGGGTTCCGGCATTGCAGATCCTGGGCGAGCAGTACCGTTTCCGGGTCGTCGTCTACTTGAAGATGGGCTGCCCGCTCACGGTCGCCGAGGAGCCCATCTACAAGGGCCAGCAGAACCCGGACTGCCGCGACTGGTCGTCCGAGGTGATCGACCGGCTCGGCGTGGAGCGCCCCGAGTACGTCTTCACCACCGCCACCCGCCCCAGCGACAATGGCGGCGACGAGACCCCGCAGGACTACGTCGACGTCTGGTCGGCGCTCTCCGACCGCGGGCTCCAGATCATCGGCATCCGCGACACTCCGTGGCTGCGCCGCAACGGCATTCGCTACCGCGCCATCGACTGCCTGGCGGGCGGCGGCGATCGCCTCAGCTGCGGCATCCCGCGTGCCGAGGCCCTCAGCCCGGAGAACCCGGCCGCCGTGCCCGCCGCCGCCTTCCCGAACATGCACCTGATCGACCCCAACGACGCGGTCTGCGAACACGACATCTGCCCGGTCGTGGAGGGCAACATCCTCATCTACCACGACGAACACCATTTGACCGCAAGCTATTCGCGGTCCATGGCCCCCGAACTCGCCCGCGAACTCGAGCCCATCCTGGACTGGTGGTAGCGCGGGCGCTGGGCATCGGCTTGCCGAAAGCCGCGATCAGGCCATCGCTTTCGGTCTTGCCGATGGCGATCACGGTGTGGTCCCAGGCCAGATCGGGAGCGACCTTCTGAAATGCCTGCAGGTCTTCGGGCCGGCCGCGCAGCAGCACGGTCGCCGAAGGCGGCAAGCGGGCCGACCCGCTTGCCGGATGCCGGAAAGTGCATGGGTGTCATGAAACCTGGTGAGTGTCCGGTGGATTGCTCTGCTCAGCTCAGCTGGTGGAGAGTCGCCGCCGTGTCGCGGATGGCTTCGGCGACGGCGTGGAAGTCCTTGGCGAGGATCTTGGAGTGATTGCTGGCGACCCGCGCGCTGACCGTCAGGTTCGGGTTGACCGCCAGCAGCGGTTCCAGGGAGGCACGCACCGCTTCGATCTCCTCTTCGGCCGCACCGAGATTGGCGCCGGTGGCCACGACGTAGCGGACCGGGCAGCGCAGCCGTTCCAGGACCGGGGCGAGGGCGGCACAGAGCTGGTTGAGCTCGACATTGACCTCGGCGTGCTGCTCGGCGCTCATCCGCGCGGCCAGACCCAGCGGGCGCAGCACCGGCATCATCGGCCCCATCTTGCGGAACATCGCCCGGATCCGCTCCAGGTTCTCCTCGTCGGTGAAGCCCCAGGGCATCGCGCCGTCGGCCGATACGACGCCCGCGATGCGGTCCGGGTTCCGGTCGGCCCAGTGCACCGCGACCAGCGCGCCGTAGGACCAGCCCACCAGAATCGGCCGCTGCTCCACACCCCGCGCCGCGAGCACGGCATCGACATCCCGCACGCAGGCGTCGAACGAGTAGTCCGCCGAGGTCTTCGACTTGCCGCGCGCCCGCTCGTCGAAGGTGATGTGCCGGAACCCGGGACCGAGATCGGCGATCACCTTCTTCCAGTTCTTCTGCGTGGCATAGGAACCGTTCAGGTAGACGACGGGAACGCCGCTACCGCCGGTGTCGGTGACCGCGAGGACCGTGTCCTCCACCGTCACCATGCCGGTCCAGGTCGAGGTGGCCGGGGAAGTGCTGTTGTTCGTCATGACAGGTTGCTCCTTGATCCGCTTCGGGCGATGTCGGCAACTGTCGTCGTCCCCGCTGTCAGACACCTGACACGGACCTGACATGGGCGCTGACACGACGATTCCGGGCCCGATGCTGCGCGGACCCGGCTGATGATCAGCGGTCGCGGGCCGAATGCGGGTGCTGGTAGAGCGCTTCCCAGACCGCGAAGCTGCTGAGCAATTCGATGGTGCGCCAGCCACTTTCGGTCAGGCGGACGGGGCCGGCGATGTCGAGGGGGTCGTCCCAGGTGCCGACGAGGTCGGCGGTGACGACGCCGTAGGCCGCCAGGAGCCGTAGGACTCGCGATACTCCGGGCCTGCGGAGGCCGAGTTCGGCGCGCAATTGCCGCACCGTGTGCGGCTCGCGGGCCAGGAGGTCGAGCAACTCCACCACGCCACGGTGATTCACCAGCTCACGTAGTGCGGACAGCTCATCCGCTGGGTTATCCATCGAACCGACGCCTCGCCTTTCGACCACGGAACCTTGTCGGCACCGACGCTAGGCTGAGCGGACGGGCTGATCGCCCGATCTTGACGTCCCCCGTTCGCCCCGGCCCGCCTTCTTTACCGAATCCATACGCGCTACCGATGACGCGGTAACACGACAGAATTCGGGGCCTCGCAGGTGCTCGGCAACAACCAGCCCCTGTGCCGATCGCCGTCTCCTGCCGCACCATCGCGGCCACCAATCCGCACGGACCGAATACTCCGACGCGGCAAAGGCTTCCGGCGTCGAGACGGTGACCACCGACGGCCATGCGCCCACCCGCGGCCCAGTTCTCGCCCGTGCGGTGAGCTGCCCGACCCCATCACGTGTTCGCCGGACCGGTAGCCGGCATGCCAAAGGGGCCCGGTCGCCTTCGTGAGCGAAGCGACCGGACCCCAGGGGTCGGCTGATCAGCCCTTGGACGGGTACTTGCTGTCCAGGTCGTAGTTCAGCTCGACGACATTGACCGTGGGCTCACCCATGAAGCCCAGGGCCCGGCCGCTCTTGTGGGCATCCACGAGGGCCTTGATCTGATCCTCGGAGACGTGGCGCGCCTTGGCAACCCGCGCCACCTGGATGGCCGCGTACTCCGGGGAGATCTGCGGGTCCAGGCCGGAGCCCGAGGCGGTCACCGCGTCGGTCGGCACCGGGGTGTCGGAAGACGCGTCGCCGCGGATCGGCACGATCTGACCGGCCGAGTAGTCCTCGCCACGCTTGGCGCACTCCACCTTGACGCCCTCGTACGCCTGCATGAACGGCGTGGTCGGGTTCTTCGGATCGGTCGAGCAGGCTTCGTTGACGCTGATCACCTGGGTCGGGTGGGTGACCAGACCGTGCGAGTCACGGTCGCCCATGACCGCCAGCACCGAGCCGATGCCACCGGAGGTGCAGTACGGACGGCTCCCGTCCACACCCTCGAGCTGGCCGACCGCCGCGCTGCGCGAGCACACGGTGCTGAGCAGGCTCAGCTTGTCCTTCTTGGGGTCACTGGCGTCCAGACTGTCCACCACGGACTCCGGGCCCATATTGCCGAAGGAGGTGTTGGTCGGGTCGTAGCCGTCCGGGATCGCGCTCACACCAGTGGTCGAGTCGGGGGCCGGGGAAGAGTTGGACGGACGCGTCTGGAAGTACTGCACCAGCGCATTGCCCTTACCGTCGGTGAACGCCTGCCCGATCAGGCTGGAGCCCACCAGCTTTCCGTCCTTGGTGATCAGCGAACCGTCCGCCTTGTCCTTCAGCCCGGGTATCTGCGAGATACCCAGAACCACGGCCGGGTAGATGAGCCCGGTGATCACCGTGAGCACCAGCAGCGCGCGCAGCGCCGCGATGTGTTGCCGAATCCAGGCTGACATACGCATTAGGACATCCCCGGGAAGAATTGAATGACAAGGTCGATGAGCTTGATCCCGATGAACGGCGCGATGATGCCACCGAGGCCGTAGATGTACAGGTTGCGGCTCAACAGTTTCGACGCGCTCGACGGACGGTAGTTCACACCGCGCAGCGCCAGCGGGATCAGGCCCACGATGACGAGCGCGTTGAAGATGACCGCCGACAGGATCGCCGACTGCGGCGAGTGCAGCCGCATGATGTTCAGGACGTCCAGGCCCGGGAACAGCACCACGAACATCGCGGGAATGATCGCGAAGTACTTGGCGATGTCGTTGGCGATCGAGAACGTGGTGAGCGCACCACGGGTGATCAGCAACTGCTTGCCGATCTCCACGATCTCGATCAGCTTGGTCGGGTCGGAATCCAGGTCGACCATGTTGCCGGCTTCCTTGGCGGCGGAAGTACCGGTGTTCATGGCCACACCCACGTCGGCCTGCGCCAGGGCGGGAGCGTCGTTGGTGCCGTCACCGGTCATCGCGACCATGCGACCGCCCTGCTGCTCCTTCTTGATGAGCGCCAGCTTGTCCTCGGGAGTCGCCTCCGCGAGGAAGTCGTCCACACCGGCCTCGTCCGCGATCGCCTTGGCGGTCAACGGGTTGTCACCGGTGATCATGACGGTGCGGATGCCCATCTTGCGCATCTCGTCGAAGCGCTCGCGCATGCCCTGCTTGACGACGTCCTTCAGGTGAATGACGCCGAGCAGCTTGGCGGTGCCCTCCTTGATCTCCGCGACCACCAGGGGGGTGCCGCCGGAGGCGGAGATGCCGTCGACGGTCACGCCGACCGCTTCCGGGATCTCGCCGCCATTGGAGCGGACCCATTCGGTCACGGCCGAGGCCGCGCCCTTGCGCAGCTGGTGGCCGTCGGCCAGGTCCACACCCGACATACGGGTCTGGGCGGTGAACTCCACCCAGCTGGCGCCGACCAGTTCGCCCGGGGTGCGCTCCCGCTTGTTGTACGCCTGCTTGGCGTACACCACGATGGAGCGACCCTCGGGGGTCTCGTCCGCGAGGCTGGAAAGCTGTGCGGCGTCGGCCAATTCGTCGGCGGTGACGCCCGGCATCGGCACGAAGTCCGAGGCCTGGCGGTTACCGAGGGTGATGGTGCCGGTCTTGTCCAGCAGCAGGGTGTTGACGTCGCCGGCGGCCTCGACCGCACGACCCGACATGGCCAGCACATTGCGCTGCACGAGACGGTCCATACCGGCGATGCCGATGGCGGACAGCAGCGCGCCGATGGTGGTCGGGATCAGACACACCAGCAGCGAGACCATCACGATGCCGGTGACACCGTTGATGTCGAGCGCCTGGTTGTCGCCCACACCCGGATTGTTGACCTTCGAGAAGATGGCCAGCGGCTGCAGGGTCGCCACCGCGAAGACGAAGATGATCGTCAGCGCGGCCAGCAGGATGTTGAGCGCGATCTCGTTCGGCGTCTTCTGCCGCGAGGCGCCCTCGACGAGCGCGATCATCTTGTCGATGAACGAGCCGCCCGGCTCCTGGGTGATCTTGACGACGATCCGGTCCGACAGCACCGTGGTGCCGCCGGTGACCGCGGAACGGTCACCGCCGGACTCGCGGATCACCGGCGCGGACTCACCGGTGATGGCCGACTCGTCCACGGAGGCAATGCCTTCCACGACATCGCCGTCACCCGGAATGACCTGGCCCGCCTCGACGACCACGTGGTCGCCGCGCTGCAGCTCGGGGGCCGCGACCTTCTCCTCGACCACCCGTGCGCCCGGGGACCAGTTCACCAGACGGCGAGCGATGGTGTCGGTCTTGGCCTTTCGCAGGGTGTCGGCCTGCGCCTTGCCGCGACCCTCGGCCACGGCTTCGGCCAGGTTGGCGAAAATCACTGTCAGCCAGAGCCATACGACGATCGCCCAGGCGAAGAACGTCGGATGCACCAGCGCGAGAATGGTGGACCAGACCGCGCCGATCTCGACGATCAGCATCACGGGATTGCGCCACATGATGCGCGGATCCAGCTTCTTGACCGCGTCCGGCAGGGACTTCACCAGCATCTTGGGGTCGAACAACCCCGCCGAGACACCGCGTTTCGGCTTGCCGGGCGCCGCTTTCACCGGCGCAGAATCGATGGTGGGAGTGCTCATGAGTGGATTCCTTCAGCGAGCGGGCCGAGCGCCAGCATCGGCAGGAAGGTGAGCGCGACCAGGATGATGGTGACGCCCGCGACCATGCCGACGAACTGCGGCCGATGTGTCGGCAACGTGCCCTCGGAGGCGGGGGTGTGACCCTGCGCCGCCAGCGAACCGGCCAGTGCCAGCACGAAGATCATGGGGACGAAGCGACCGAACACCATGGCGAAGCCGAGTGCGGTGTTCCACCACACCGTGTTGCCGGACAGACCGGCGAAGGCCGAACCATTGTTGTTGGCCGCGGACGTGAAGGCGTACAACACTTCCGAGAGCCCATGTGGACCCGAATTGGCCATGGCCGCTCGCTCGCCCGGCAGTGCCATCGCGATGGCCGTGCCGGTCAGCGCGATCAGCGGCGTCACCAGGAAATACGAAGCAGCCAGCTTGATTTCGCGCGGGTTGATCTTCTTGCCCAGGTACTCCGGGGTGCGGCCGACCATCAGACCGGCGACGAAGACCGTGATCACGGCCAGGATCAGCATGCCGTACAGCCCCGAACCGGTACCACCCGGCGCGACCTCACCGAGCTGCATGTTGAACATCGTCATCATGCCGCCGAGGCTGGTGTACGAGTCGTGCGCCGAGTCCACCGCACCGGTGGATGTGAGCGTGGTCGCGGTGGCGAAGGTCGCCGAATCCGGTACGCCGAAGCGGGTTTCCACGCCCTCCATGGACGCCCCGATGGCACTCGGCACGGTGCCGTGGTGCTGCAGCTGGAAGAAGTTCATCACCGTGACACTGAGGATGGCCAGGGTCGCCATGACGGCGGCGATGGCCACACCCTGCTTCTTGGAGCCGATCATGCGACCGAAGGTCCGCGGCAGCGAGAAGCTGATCACCAGCAACATGAAGATCTCGAGCCAGTTGGTCCACGCGGTCGGGTTCTCGAACGGGTGCGCCGAGTTCACGTTGTAGAAACCGCCGCCGTTGGTGCCGAGCAGCTTGATCGCTTCCTGGCTGGCAACGGGTCCGCCCGGCAGGGTTTGCGAACCGGTGTTGCCCACCGTCTGAGCGATCTGGTCGTACACGTGCAGGTTCTGGATGGCGCCGCCCGCGACGAGCACGATGGCGAACACGATCGACAGCGGCAGCAGAATACGGGTGGTTCCCCTCACCAGATCCACCCAGAAGTTGCCGAGTTCGCCGCTGCGGCGGCGGGCGAAGCCGCGTACCAGCGCGACCGCCACGGCCATACCGACGGCCGCCGAGACGAAGTTCTGCACGCTCAGGCCCACGGCCTGAACGACATGACCCATCGTCGACTCACCGGCATAGTTCTGCCAGTTCGTGTTCGTGACGAAGCTGATGGCGGTGTTCCACGCCAGATCCGCGGTCATCTTGGTGCCCGGATCGTTCAGGTGCAACGGCAGTTTGCCCTGAATCAGCTGCAGGAAGAACAGGAGCAGCACGCTGATGGCCGAGAAGGCCAGCACGCTGCGCGCGTAGACGGCCCAGGTCATCTCGACGCCCGGCTGCACGCCGATCAGTCGATAGATGCCCTTCTCGGCCTTGGAGTGCTTCTCGCTGCTGTAAACCCGGTACATGTAGTCGCCCAGGGGCACATGCACCGCGGCCAGCGCGATGACCAGGGATACCGCGAACAGGATCCCCGCTGTTGTCGTGCTCACTCAGAACCTCTCCGGATACAGCAGCGCCGCCACCAGATAGATGGCGATACCGACGGCCAGGACCAGACCGATAATGTTCTGCGTCACAGCCGTTCCACCCCGCGTTGGATCAAGCCGAACAGGGCGAAGATCGCCACCGTCAGCACCGTGAACACCACGACAGACATGTCTCGAAACCTCTCTGCTTACGGGCACGTCCTGAGACGCGCCGGAGTGAGTCAAGCGCCCGGATAGCCCAACTTCGAGGCCCTTTACGCCTTCTTAGCGTCCCAGCGGGTCGCATTGACGCTCCGCTTACAGGGTCTCCCCGCGTGTCGCAGGATGTCGTCGACATACCGCCCAAAGCCATCAAGAAACCGTCAGGACCTGGTATTTCAACGAAACCCGGACGCGCCGAAGCCCCCGGAGAGCGATGCTCTCCGGGGGCATTGCGCAGGCGAAGTGGGGGTCAGCCCAGGGCGTCCGCCGTCTCCTGCGCCGCGGCCGCCGGGGATGGCGCGGGAGTCCGATGCACCAGTAGCAAACACGCAGCGATACCGACGATCAGCACCGCCGAAGGCAGCACCATCGACTGCGCCAGCGCTGCGCTGAACGCGGATTGCACTGTGCCCGAGAGGGATCCGCTCGCGCCCTCGCCGACCGACGGAATGCCGTGCGCGGCAAGCCGAGCCGGAATCAGTGCGCCGATGCCCGCGCTACCGAGCACCAGGCCCACCTGCCGGGCGGTGTTGTATACGCCCGCGCCGACCCCGGCCTGATGCATGGGCAGCCCGTAGGTGGCGATGGCCGCGAGCGGCGACCAGACGCAGGCGTTGGAGATACCCATGCACACCAGCGGCAGCAGCAACTGCCACAGTGGCGTCTCCGGTTTCATCACCAGCCCGAACCAGGCGATGCCGATGGCGAATCCGGCGAAGCCCGCCACCGGGACCACGCGGGGGTGCACCCGGTCCACCAGCTTGCCGACGATCGGGGAGAACAGTGCGGTCAGGAAGGCCATGACGATCCACACCGTCGCGGCCTGGGTCGGCTTCATCCCGCGCACGTTCTCGAGATAGAAGTACCCCGGCAGCATCATCCCGGTGGTGGCCACGCCCATCGCGGTCATGGCCAGCGTGCTCAGCGCGAAGTTCCGATCCCGGAACAGCGACAGCGGCACCAGCGGCTCGCCCGCATTGCGCGCCTGGACCGCCAGGAAGGCCACCAGCAGGACCAGTCCCGCCCCGATGCACAGCCAGATCCGCCCCGACCAATCATCGGTATTGCCCTGCTGAATCCCGAAGACCACCAGGAACATTCCCGCCACACTCAGGGCCACCGACGGCAGATCGAACCGGTGGCGATGGGTCGGCAGCGCCGGCACGAACAACACCGCCAGCACGAACGCCACCACGCCGATGGGCACATTCACCAGGAAGATCCACTTCCAGCCCAGCCCGTCCACCAGAATGCCGCCGATGATCGGGCCCACCAGCGAGGCCACGCCCGCCACCGAGCCCCACGCGCCCATGGCCGCACCGCGCTTGTCGGGCGGGAAGATTCGCGTGATCACCGCCATGGTCTGCGGCGTCATCAAGGCCGCGCCGACGCCCTGCACGGCCCGCGCCACGATCAGCATGCCGATGCTGCTGGACAGGCCACACCCCAGCGAGGCGAGCGTGAACACGGTGAGCCCGGCCAGGTAGACGGTTTTCGGACCGAACTGGTCACCCAGCCTGCCGGTGACCAGCAGCGGCACCGCATAGGCGAGCAGATAGGCGCTGGTCACCCACACGACAGTCGATACGCCCGTGTGCAACTCGGCCATGATCGCCGGATTGGCCACCGCCACGATGGTCATGTCGACCAGCAGCATGAAGAACCCGAAACACAGTGCCCCCAGAGTGGTCCAGGGGCTCCGTTCGGTCTGGGCGGTCATACGATTCCCACTCCTTGTACTCGTGCCGGATTCAGATCGCAGATGAGCACCGGCACTTCACGTTCGGCCCATCGCTGCATCCAGGCGAACTCGCGGTTCTTCCGGGCCAGCAGCGACCAGGTCCGCGCGCGCTCCTCGGAGCCGGGCTCGAGGATCCTGGCCCAGGTCTCGACCTTCCGGCCGGCGATCTGCACGGTGACATCCGGGTTCCGCTGAATATTGCGGAACCAGTTCGGCAGCGACTCCTGCCCGCAGTGCGAGGCTGCGAAAGCGATGCGGTCGTCATCGAGCGGCAGATACACCACCGCGACCGTCCGCGGCGCCCCCGACTTGCGCCCGACGGTCGTCAGCACGGCGATGGGCAGCGGGTCTTTGCGGAAGCTGCCGAAGAAGTTCCACTGCGCGGCCCGACGGCCGTCGGTCTTGATATAGATCCAGGTGTTGAGCCTGGTGACGACCTTCAGAATGCGCGAGTAGGCACGGGTGTTCAGCCAGAAGGGAGTGATTCTCATTTCGCACGCGCCCTCATCATCATCGGCAGGCCGTTGTCGGGCCCCAGCACACCGCGCATCCGCCAGCGCGGCCGATAGTTCGGCACCGTCACCGGCGCGAACCGGCGGGCCAGCAGGATCACCAGCAGGTGGGTTTCCATGAACGTGAAGCTCTTTCCGATGCACACCCGGGAACCACCGGCGAACGGGTGATAGGCGTAGGGGTGCATGCGGTACTCGGCGTCATCGGCCCAGCGCTGCGGATCGAACTTCTCCGGGTTCTCCCAGAAGTCACGATGCCGATGGGTGAAGTACGGCGCGACGAGCACCGTCGAACCGGCTTTCACGGTGTAGGGGCCGAATCGATCATCGGCCACCACATCGCGCAGATAGATGGGAGCGGGCGGGTACAGCCGCAGCGTCTCCTTGATCACGCCGAGCGTGTACGGCGCGTCCTTCAGGTCCTCGAGCGAAATATCCTGCGGCAGTCCGTCGATCTCGTCGTGCAGGTTCGCCGCCACCTCCGGGTTGGTGGCCAGGACGTACCAGACGAAGGCGAGGGTGCGCGCGGTGCTCTCGTGCCCGGCGATCAGCATGGTGACGCACTGATCGCGCAAAAGCTTGTCACTGAGCGTGGATTCGCTCGACATGATCTGCGACAGCAGGTCCGCGGGGCGCTGGTCGGCGGGCAGCTTGCGGCGTTCGGTGATCACTCGCAGCACGAACTCGTCGAGCCGATCCCGGGCGATCTCGTATTCGCGGCGCGCCGGAGTCGGCACCCACTCCGGCGGGCGGAACCGGTTGAGCTGGCGGCCGGAGGTGTACTGGATCATCGTCTCGACCGCGTCCTGCAGCTGCTCCCGGACGTCCTGAGCGGTGGTGCTGAACAGGCTCTTGAGAATGATGGACGCGGTGAGAGCGGCCATCTCCGAGAGCATTTCGATCGGCTCGTGGCTGCCTGCGCGGGATTCCCAACGGCGCGTGAACCATTCGGCGTCCTCCATCATCAGCGGCGCGTACCCGCGTACCGCCTTGGGAGTGAAGAAGGGAGACAGCAGCTTTCGCTGCGTCTTCCACTCCTTGCCGACGCTGGTCACCAGGCCGTCGCCGATCAGCAGCGTGCGCGCGCCGTCGTAGCTGGGGCCCTTGGTGTAGTTCTCCATCCGCTCGACGTTCACGGCGCGCGCGTGCTCGGGATGCGCCAGCACCACGATGCGCTTGTCGGCCACCCGGAGTTCGGAGATGTCTCCGTACTCGCGCCACATGCGCTCGATGATCTCCAGAATTCCATTGCGCTGGAAATCAATCGCGGTGAGCACACCGATACGGTCGCGCCGACCGGGAATCGGCCGGGATTCCCCGGCCGAGAGGTCCTCCGCCGCTATATCGTGCGCGACGGGGCATTCATTGACACTGGTCATCTGCTCCACCATTCTCGATGTCACGAACAAAGCTGGCGACAGCGGCAGCGACAGTGCGTGGTTGTTTTCTCCAGGAAAAGTGCCCGAGTCCTTCATCGATGATCCGGCGACCGATGGCCGCGCTACGGAATTTGCTCAGCAGGACTTCGGTCTGCCAGGCGGGGACATTGCGATCCCCGGTGAAAGTGATGGCGAGCATGGGTGTCTCGCTGTCGGCCATACCGGCCTCGTAGTCGTAATCGGTGCCACCGAGTTCGTAACGCCCGGTTTTGGCGATGCGCACGATGTCCAGCACCAGACCGCGGGTGGGCGCGCCGAGCAGTGTGGTGCGCGGGACCAGCCCGATCAGGCCGACCAGCCCGAGGATGATCTTGGTGACCACGGTGCGCAGCACGCTCACGTTCTGCATTTGATCGACCGGGGCCGTGCCCGAGGCGATCAGCACCAGACCCGCAATGTTCTTCTCCCGCGCCGCATAACAGGCCGCGAGCTGCCCGCCGAAGCTGTGCCCGAGGACGTAGAGCGACGATGCCGGGAACTGCCTGCGCACGAACTCGGCGACCAGGTGATAGTCATTCACCACCTGGGCATGCATGCCGTACCGGCTCGTCCGCGGCGGCTCCGGGCGGGATTCGCCCTGCCCGTGCAGTTCGCCGACGACAACCGTGCAGCCGCGCTCCCGCAATTCACTTGCGAATTGCCGATATTGCGCACCGCGGGCCCCGATGCCGGGCCACACCATGACGACCGGTGCGTAGGCCTCCGCCGCGCGCAATATTTCCACTTTCGTGCCGACACCGTCCGGCATTTCGATAGTCCAGGATTCACATGCTCCAGGATCCATATCGACCCCCATTCTTGGAACTTGAGGTTTATCAACCCGTTTCGAACCATACGGGCCGACCGGTACTGCCGAAAGTTCACTGCGTGCGGATCGTTACCGCGGGCTCTGTATACATGGGGTGAATTCATCGATGGCGCAGGTCATCTGGCGTACAGGAGAAGAGTCTCGGCGTTATGAAAGGAACGGCCACCCGGACACATGGCGTAACGAAACACCGAATTCGTAACGCCCCCGGCGTGATAGCCGAAACGCACTGCGCCTTGTGTGGCCGCACCACGTGACGCGTGAGAACATCGAAGACGCAAGACCTTCGATAACCAGAGAGTCCAGCACGAACGATGCCTCGACCGATCCGCACCGCGACCGTGCCGCGTCTCGCCCCGCGTGCCGAGGCGCGAGCCACGTACGCCCGCATCCTGGATGCCGCCCAGCAAGCCTTCGCGGAGCAAGGCGCCTCGGTGTCGCTGGCCGAGATCGCCCGCCGGGCGGGGGTGGGCGCGGGGACCGTCTACCGCTGCTTCCCAACCAAGGCTGGACTGCTGGAAGCGGTTCTCGAGCAACGGATCGAACGACTCAACGCTCTGGCCGCAGATCATCTCAAACATCGCGATCCCGGTGTGGCGTTCTTCGATTTCTGTGTCGAGGTCGTCGCCTCCGCACCCACCGAGGAGACGCCCTGCGATCTGCTGACACTGGGCGACGGCTGGCCGCGCGCCCGCGTGCACGGGGCGGGCATGCGCTTTCATCAGGGCCTGACCCTGCTGCTGGCCGCCGCCCAGCACCACGGCGCAGTGCGCGCCGACATCTCGGTGGCCGATGTGCTCGGCATCTTCACCGCATGCACGGCCGCTCAGCGCCTGCCGGGGCAGACCGCTCCCATCGGCCGCACTGCGGCGCTGATCCTGGATTCTCTTCGGGCCGACCGGAATTCGACCGCCACCCTCGATGCCATCTCCGGCGGGCGCGACCGGGCCGCAGTCGATCGAGCCGATGACGCCTGCCACACCTGCGGTTCCGCGCTCTCCCGCTCGGGCATCGGCCGCCGCGCCCGCTACTGCTCCCCGGCCTGCCGCCAGAAAGCGCACCGGGAACGGACCCGGCTGGCCGGGCCGGCCTCGACCGTGGCCTGAACGGCGGGCTCAATTGCGGGGGTAGGTCTTGACGATGGTGCCGTCGAGGCCGGCCGCCAGGTAGGCGCCGCCGTAGTCGTCCGAGAGGTAGACCAGCAGGCTGGGCTGATCGTCGTTGAAGGTCCAGGCGGGGTTGACGATGATGTAGCGGCTGGTGGGGTTGGGGACGTTGAGTTGCTGAGCGGCCGCGGTCAGCAGGGCGGGGAGAAGGTCCCAGTTGATGGAGCCGAGGTCGATGGTGGGCTCGGTCAGCTCGCTGCCGGCGCCGTCGCGCTTGGCGGTCCCGTTGCGGTAGGAGAACTTGTCGTAGAGCTTGGGCTGGCCCTGGACCGGGGCGCCCGTGCCGATGTAGGTCGGGTAGATCGTGGTTTCGGTGAATTGTTTGCCGCCGGTGACCTTTTCGAGGGCGGCGACGGCCTTGCGGACGCCGTCGGGAGTGAGCAGGTCGGTGGTCGCGTCGCCCTTGGCGGTGGTGGGGGCGATGACGGTGGGCGGGATGACGCCGCTCAGCGGGATGCCGGTGGGTTGAGTGGGGACGTTCGGCTGCCCCGAGAGGCCTTGGCCGCCACCGGAGGAGGAAGGCCACAGGGCAATGGCGGCGACCGCGGCGACAGCCAGGACGACACCGACACCGGCGAGCATCCAGGGGCGCGAATTGCGTTGCGGCGCAGCAGGAACGGGGATCGGCGAGACAGGTGGAAACGGCTGGGATGCGGTGAATCCGTGGGGCTGCTGGACTGTCGGGTATCCCGTCGACGGTGAAGTGGTCGCGAAGCCCGGCTGCTGCGGTGCGGTCGGAAACCCCTGGGGCGGGGGCATTGCCGGGAAGCCCTGCGACGACGGCGAGTTCTGGGGTCCGGACGTCGTCGAGAATCCCTGGAAATGGGGCGGCGGCGTGAAGTCCTGGGGCGACGACGTGAAGCCCTGAGCCGGCGGCGTGAAGTCCTGGGGCGACGACGTGAAGCCTTGGACCGGCGGCGTGAAGTCCTGGGGCGACGACGTGAAGCCTTGGACCGGCGGCGTGAAGTCCTGGGTGACCTGGGCGAGCATCTGGTCGACCTGGTCGGCCGGCGGGCGGTGGCCGGGGTTGGGGACCAGGAGGGCTTGCAGGACCGGGGTCAGCGCGCCGGCCTGGCGTGGGGATGGGACCACGCCCATCAGGACAGCGGCGAGGGTGGCGACGTCGGTGTCGCGGCGCATGGGCTGGTAGCCCTCGACGGCGGCGAAGAGGACCAGGCCGAGGGACCAGAGGTCGGAGGCGGGGTTGCCCTCGTGGCCCTGGAGGCGTTCGGGGGCGACGTACGGGAGCGAGCCGACGACGCTGCCGGTGGAGGTGAGGCCGGTGAGGTCGTTGACGGCGGCGATGCCGAAATCGGTGAGGACGGGGGAACCGTCGGTGCGCAGCAACACATTCGGGGGCTTCACGTCCCGGTGCAGGACACCCACCGCGTGCGCGGCGCGGAGACCGGCCAGGATGCCACGACCGACCCCGGCGGCCTGCCCCGGCGACATCGGCCCCTCGTCCATCCGGTCGGCGAGCGAGCCGCCCGCGACCAGTTCCATGACGATCCACGGATGCTTCTCGACGGGCGTGTCCACGATGTGGTGGATGGCAACCACATTCGGGTGCGTGATGCGCGCCAGCGCGCGTGCCTCGCGCAGCACCCGCTCCCGCTGTACTTCCGCGGAGCCCGCATCGCCTTCGGCCCGCACCTCTTTCAACGCCACCTCGCGGTGCAGCGCGATGTCGTAGGCGCGCCACACCGTGCCCATGCCGCCGCTGCCGAGTGGTTCGATCAACTCGAAACGCCCGTCGACCATTGCCCGCCCGGAATTCACGGACGACAGCTTAGGGTTCCCCCACTGCACACGCGAGATCTGGTACCAATCAGTCTTTTCCAACCTGGTGAATTCAGGCTAAGTACCCTGCAATCCATTGCCGGTCCCGGTGGCCGCGCCGAGCCCGTAACCGACAGCTCCGCCCACGATGCCAGCGGAAACAGCGGCCACTGCCCCGCCGAGCAGAGCGCCTACCGCAGCACCGGCGCCGGCCCCCGCGAGGGCGCCGCCCGCGGCTCCCCAGGGCGCACCCACCCCCAGGGTCGGAACGGCCATGGCGAGGCCGCCAGCGACCCCACCGGCAGCCCCACCGAACGCAGCCCCGATAATCGCTCCCGGCACTGCCCCGACCACCGCGCCCGGTATAGCCCCCACGACCGCGCCGATGATGAGACCGGCTGCACCGCTACCCACATTCAGCCTGGTGACCCTGTCCGAGTAGTCGCTGTCAACCGAGTGCAGCCCGCCGCCGATGACGGCATTGGTGGCGGCTGCGGCGTTCTTCGCCTGATCGAGCAGGGCGTCGGGGACACTCTTCGGCACCGGGATGCCGAACGCACCGGGCGGTACCGGGCTCGTCCAGAGCTGCTCGAAGACCGCGGGCGCCGGGACGCTGAGCTGCGTCGCGGCGGCACCCGTGGCGCTGGAGCAGGTCACCACCGCGACGGCCAGTGGTATCGCGCCGGCGATCGGCAGCAGGGCGCGTCGCGCGCTGGTCTTGGATTCTCCACACCGACGAGTCATGCGACCACCCTCTCGTTGGATTCGACTTGGAAAAGCTCCCTGACCACTGCCTATCGGACACGTGCGGCAAGGGTGATAGCCACATCGTAACTGCGTCATGCAAGAAGTGCGGCCTACGCCACATCTTTTGAGCACGGGTTGCATCGAGCCGGCGGTGATTGGCGCACTAGGCCGAGAGATTTTGGTTTCAATGCCAGCTATCGCATTTGCTGTCTTGTTGCTTACCGCGCAGTGGTTCGCCGGGTGCCTCCCGGCCGCTGACATCCAGATCGATGCCTTACCGGTTGGTCTTCTCGAGCCCGCTCGGATCCTGTCAACAACACGGCACACGACTGTAAAGAAACTGTCAGGATCAGCGACCTGACCAGCATCGGAGGTATGAAGTGGAATCCGTGCGCGCACACGCGCACCCGGATCACACCCCGATAGGTAAAGGAGAAGCCGTGCCGCACATCGCCGTCACCCTGATGGTGATCTTCGGATTCCTCGGTTGCGCACTGGTACTGCGCGTCCTGGCCGCCGCCGAAGGCACCCGCGAATCCGTCCGCACGGCACAGCAGGGCTTCCGCGCGCCGCGCGCGATGATGAACGAGTAAGACGCGGGCCAACCTGCACCCGCAACACTCTCCTGGGTGAGCATCCATTCACACTCAGGTCCGGCAGGTTCAAATCCTGCCGAGGACACACTCTGACCAACAGATGTGCACAGGCTCGTCGAATCCCTCGGCATCACAACACTTTCCAAATCGCAGGGACCGATGATGGCCCGAGATCTCGACGCCCAGTTCGAGACGTTCCGCACCCGTCCGCTCGACCAAGGCTCCTACACATACGCCGACGCTGACGCGCCGATACTCGAAGTCCGCGAGAACGGACGTGTCATGAACGTGCACACGCGCTGATCGGCACCGACGTCAACGCCGCAGGTCGCCGTGTCGAACCCGCGACGAGTAGCTCCGGCGCTTCCTCATGCGCGTCATAGCGGATGACTCTAGCCGTTTCGGTAGTGGCTGGTCACGGATTTGCCGGATTAAGTCGCATGAAATCCTAGAAAATTATGGCGGGACCCGAGGGCCGGCCAGCGGTGCGATCATGACGAGACCCTGCCCAGCCGAATCGGTTCGACTGAATTATCCGATTGAGGACCGTCCCCAAAACGGCAATCAGGAAGGATTCGCCGGAACGTTTGCGTGTTTTCCGGCGGAACCCTAAGGTCGTGGCTTGCCGGCCCAGCAAAGGCAAGCCGGTCGACGCGGTGAGTCCTCGCACCGGGACACCACACAGTCGCCGCGTGTCGGTAATGCCAGCACCGAGTCCGCGGGCATTACCTCTTCCGCAGCAATCGACGAGCGACTCACATCACGCCGACGTCCAAAATACGTCCAGGCAACGGAACGGTAGTGGGCGGCATTCCGCCACTCA
This sequence comes from Nocardia sp. NPDC101769, assembly GCF_044766925.1. NCBI lineage: Bacteria > Bacillati > Actinomycetota > Actinomycetes > Mycobacteriales > Nocardiaceae > Nocardia > Nocardia sp. NPDC101769. Next base: position 53,813 of record NZ_JBIWMX010000027.1, read on the forward strand.
GGCACAGGAGAATGAACCCAGCGTTTGTGCCCGGAAACGGACCCGAGGTCGACTCCGTCGATGACCGCGGCTGGCGGCGATGGGCACATACCGAGCAAACACTAGAAGAAAAATCTACCGGCGAAACTCGGGCCGAATAGCGTGAGCGCTCATATGCGTCGGAGAACGATCAGCAGAGACCCTCGCTGAAAGCAGTGATCGAGACCGGCGCCGAGGTCGGCAGTGCACCGACCGGATCACGCCGGGCTTCTCGAGGAGAATTAGAAACTTCTTGAAGGGAATTAGAAACTTCTCGAGGAGAATTAGAATTGAACATACGTTCCAGGGTAATCCGAGCGATACCTGCAGAGGCATGACTGTCAAGGTGTACTGCAATCCGGAAAAATCGATGCAATCGGCAATAAGTCACATCTAGAGTCAAAGGATATGGAGCATCCGACGATGGATGGCAGTGGTCATACGGCTGGATTCGCTCGTGAACTGCGACCGGCGGAACGGCTTCAACTCTCCCGGGAAATCTATGCGATCGTGACGCGCATGGCCGGCGTCATCTCGGGTCTCGGGCCGGACGCCTGGCGGCGATACGAGAACGGAGCCCTGGATGCCGTTGAGGTCCGGGAGCTTCAGCTCGGTTTTCTTCACATATGCAGCGTCCTCGAGTGCGAGATCGACCCGTGGATGACAGGTGGGGCGGCCGCGGCTCTCGACCACATTGCAGACCTCGGCGATATCGCGGCCGTGACCCATCTGGGGCGGGCGACGGTACATCGCCGATGGGGCCATCTGGAGTCGATCGGTGCGCGGATAGCCCTGGTGATCTCCCGCCCGTGGCCGGACGTTGAGGCCCTGGTCGACACATCGGGTGGCCAGGTCTCCTATGAAATGGACCGTCGGTGGTGGCACATCGGGACCGCTGTGCGCCGAGGTGCACGCCACGCCATCGTCGTCGTCGATCGTGTTGTCCAGCGTGTCTACGAGCTCGATCCGGAGGGCTGGGTACCGGACGGGACCGGGTACCTGTGGGAATTCAGCGCCGTCGGCGCGGCACCGCTGGGGAACCAGCGAGTCCAGGACGCGTTCGATCACGGACTTCTGCCCGTACGTTTGGGTGATCGTTATCCGGCTCGACTGGACGTGGGCTGCATGCCATGCTATTTGGCCGATGACGGCGGCTAGAGCCGTGTCAGGCAACGCTCGGTAGGTAGTCGAGGTGGCGGATCTTGGATCCGACGCCGACATCCCGGATCGGTCCGGTGTGCCGGCTGCGCCAGCGGATGTGGTGGCCGATGGCGGCACCTTGTTCGTCGTGGCCGCGGTAAGTCGGTGCCGTTGAATGGCAAGTACCCGCAGCGCGGCGAACTCGCACCCGATGCGGTTGAGCCATGACTGTTACGTCGGCGGGAAAACCAGTTCCACGCCGTGCGCGGCGCACCACTCGCGCATCTCGCGCCGCTTGTGCACGGAGTAGTTGTCACAGGTCAGTACAACTTTCCGCCCGGCCAGCGGCCCGCAAGGATTTCAAGTCGACCACTCGGTGCTCAGCGAGTTCCGTTCCCGGACGCCGCGGACTCCAGCTGCGGCAACACCCTACCGAGGCGTTCGAGCACAAATGACCGTTCGAATTCGGCGACCTCCGCGATTGTTCCGATCGTGGGTCTACAGGCCGAAACGCACCAACCTATGGAACTCACGAAAGGTCAACTCACGAAAGGTCATTGCACACCAGCACATTGCGCGCCAGGTCCTCCAGACACCGTCTGGCGCGCACTGCTGACCAGGGATCTTTGGCGAACAGCCCCGGATAGCGTTCACAGTAGGCAATGAAGGTGGATCTTTCGGTAACCCAGACGACCTGAAAATCGTTGAATGTTACATGCTCGGCGTACACTGCGCTCCGTCTCTGCAATCGGTACCAAGATTTTTCTGAACAATTGTCCTAGAGTGGTGGTCGAATCGGCGCAATGAGCGGTAAACGGGCTACTCAGACCGGCTCAGATGATCCGGTTGCCGACTCCTGGTTCGAGCTTCGGCCACCACGTTCCCATCACGACAGTCCAACGCCTCCCGATCGATGAATGTGTTTGCCCTCCCAGCGGTGGTGTCGGGGATAGTCGACACCACCGCGACATTGTGGAGCTTAGAAGGGCGTTCATTCCACAACATCAGGATCCGCTAAGGGGGGTAGCGAATCATTCGCCAGAATACATCTCAGAGGGGATATTCGATGGATAAAGAGGAAAGGTTTCCCGTTTGCCTGATTGAGGACTGTCCCCATTCGGACAAAAACCGGCAGTCGCGGCTTTGGGATTCCGGCAAATCTGCAAGTCGCTCCACACTCAGGATTCATCGACACCAACCCCGCTCCCCCATGATGTTCGCCAGAAAGTGGCTATGCCAGGATTTCCGGTGACTGAACCGCTACCGGAGACTTCGCCTATTCGCCAACGCGGACAACGCCTTCCGGCAGTAGTGAACGCCGATCGGCAAAAACAGCGCCATGAACAAGACGCCCGCCGTCTGCTCGCTCCGGGGGATTGTCGCCGGCAACCACCGCCTGCACCACCGGTGGGAACAGTTCACCGCCCAGCGGCACCGTCCCCATTGAACAGTCGTCCCGTGGTTCCCAATCCGCGCATATCAGTCTGACCACGCCGTCGCCAAACCACGACACGACCCCGGGTGAACCCCGCTCGGCCACACACGAAGGCGGTCCTGGCAACCACGATCGCCAGGACCGCTTTCAACTGCCGCTCCACAGAACATGCTCACATATCAGCTGTTCGGTGAGGACGATATGCATGCCTCGGTCCAGGCGCAACGTGCAGAGGGATCCACCCCGGGCAACTGCCTTGGGTTAACCATCAACGTCGCCATCCGTTATCGGCTCCCCTGAGCACTCGGTGAGATCCGGAATCTCGCCGCTCTCATCGGGCCGAGGAACGCCAACAGTGTCCAGCCACGCGTTGACGGCATTGTCGACTGTCGCCCAGATGATGAACCCCCGGCTCTTGATCCATTCCAGACGAACGATCGTCGAGCCCTGTAATTGGGTGCCGAACGGTCTTTTTCCTTTGCCGCCACTTCTGCGAACGGGCAGATCTGCCGCTAGGGCCTTTGCCATCAAATCCCCACCACCTTCAACCGAAGCACCCAGGACAGCCTTCACAGTTTGACTCCTCCCACCTTCCAGTGCACGTCAGCTCGAGGTCTCGCGTGAACGATTGCTCTAGAACCTATCTCATTTTTGCGGAATCTTCCCCTAAAAACTCGTACTCACAGCGATGAAGCAAGGACGCACGCCGCGCGGGCCGGTCGTATCCATGTCGGCGAGATGCCAACGAGAAAGGCGGTTTCCAGCGGCCATTACAACGATGAGAGGTGTCCGGAGGCCAGCCGAGCGTCGAAGATCTCGGCGGGTGTGCGGTCGAGGACAACGCGGGGCGGTGATTGAGCCCGTACTCGACCCGGGCCGGATGCGCGCGGCGGTGGCGACGTCGGCGCCTTTCGGAAAGTGCTGGCGCAGCAGTCTCGTTGCGGGAGATCGCCCGATGGCAGGAGGGCAGGTTTCTTCGGTGAGTACGTTTGGTAATCACTGCTCGCTTCGTGACCTCCGATAGCTTCGATTGCTCAGCGTCCCAGTCGATTCCACCCATCATGGTGACGTTGCTGCCTTGGTCCCACGGCACGGATTCGTGTGGGTGCCAGTCCTCGGCCGCCGCCGAGACATCGGCGCCCGGAGTTTCATCACATGATTGAAAAGTGTCCACTCATCGGCGAACTCGAACTACCGAATCGCAAAGATCGTCTCCCACAATGGTTTCAAGATCGCGGCGAACACGAACAACAACTACACCGCTGCCTATCCGACGGCATTCAGCAGCCCCAATTGCACGCAATACCACCATGATTGCCAATGTCACCGACCTCGACGCCGCGTCGTCAGTGACCTCTACGGCATTCACCCCGGCACAGCACATAAGTGGGCCAACTGCGTGAACAACCAGCTGGGCCGGCTACCTGGCCTGCCTCCCGAACGACAACTCCACGCTCGACAACCGAACCGTCCCGGGTAGGGGACCGGCTTCGGTTTCAGACCAGCGCCGGTCGCCGTGGCGATTGGCTACCACAGCCTTGATCAGCGCGTACATGCGTCCGACGGCTGTCTGCGGGTCGGCTTCGCCGTTGGCCGTCACGAGGTACGGCCCGTTGACCTCGGCGGCGTCGATCCAGTCCTCGAGCCGACGTGGCCGGCGGGTCGATCTGCCGAGGTCCCCCCGTAATGAGAGCGTTAAAGCGGCCAGCACGGTACTCCTCGACCATGCGGTCGTACGCTGGGCGTTTCTTGGCTTCGGCGAAGGCGGAGACCGGCTTCTCCGTATAAATTTCACATATGGACCAATCCCGAGCCTCGGCGATTCGCTTACAGTCCTCGGGCTGGCGTTCGACCGCCAGCCCTTCGCCTGACGTGTCCAAACTGACTCGGAGGTAGATCACTGCACGGACCGTCACGGGGGACACGAAAGGTTATTTAACGTTGAAACGCGGGCAACTACGCATCTACCTCGGCGCGGCCCCCGGCGTGGGCAAGACCTTCTCGATGCTCTCCGAAGCGCATCGGCGGCTGGAGCGTGGCCGCGATGTGGTGGCCGCGGTGGTGGAGACCCACGGCCGGAGCAAGACGGCGGAGCTGCTCGCCGGAATCGAGCGCATCCCGCCGAAGATGATCGAGTACCGCGGCACCACCATGCCCGAGCTGGATGTGGACGCCGTGCTGCGGCGCCATCCGGCGGTGGTGCTGGTCGACGAGCTGGCGCACACCAATGTCCCGGGCAGCAAGCACGAGAAGCGCTGGCAGGACGTACAGGACCTGCTGAACGCGGGCATCGACGTGGTGTCGACGGTGAATGTACAACACCTGGAGAGCCTCAACGATGTGGTCGAGCAGATCACGGGCGTGGTGCAGCGGGAAACCGTGCCGGACTGGGTGGTTCGCTCCGCCGACCAGGTGGAGCTGGTGGACATCACGCCGGAAGCCCTGCGCCGCCGCATGTCCCACGGCAATGTCTACGCCGCCGAGAAGGTCGACGCGGCGCTGCGCAACTACTTCCGCCCGGGCAATCTGACCGCACTGCGCGAGCTGGCACTGCTGTGGCTGGCCGATCAGGTCGACGCCGCGCTCGCCAAATACCGTGCCGATCACAAGATCACCACCACCTGGGAGGCGCGCGAACGGGTCGTGGTGGCCGTGACCGGCGGCCCGGAGTCGGAGACCATCGTGCGGCGCGCGAGCCGGATCGCCGCCAAGTCCAGCGCCGAGCTGATCGTGGTCCACATCGTGCGCGGTGACGGGCTGGCCGGAGTGTCGACGAAGCGGCTCGAGCGCCTGCGCGACCTGGCCACGAGTCTCGACGCCAGCCTGCACACCGTCACCGGCGAGGACGTGCCCACGGCGCTGCTGGATTTCGCGCGCCAGGTCAACGCCACCCAGCTGGTGCTGGGGACCTCCCGCCGCTCGCGTTGGGCGCGCATGCTCGACGAGGGTATCGGCGCCACCGTGGTGCAGGAGTCGGGCAAGATCGACGTACACATGGTGACCCACGAGGAATCCAACAAGGGCGGCTTCCGCTGGTCCTCACTGACCCGGCGCGAGCGCAAGGTCGGTTCCTGGTCGGCCGCGTTCATCGTGCCGTCGGTGATCTGCGCGATCATCTACTTCTGGCTCGATCGCCTGCTGGACCTCAGCGGTGAGAGCGCCCTGTTCTTCATCGGCGTCATCGCGGTCGCGCTGCTCGGCGGCGTGGCCCCCGCGGCGCTGTCGGCGCTCCTGTCGGGCATGCTGCTGAACTGGTTCTTCACCGAACCCCGCTACAGCCTCACCATCGACCAGCTCGACAACTTCCTCACCATCGTGGTGCTACTGTTCGTGGCGGTCGCGGTCGCGGCACTGGTGGATGTGGCTGCCAAGCGAACCCTGGAGGCGCGCAAGGCCTCTCGCCAGGCCGAGCTGCTGACGCTGTTCGCGGGCTCTGTGCTGCACGGCGCCGATCTCCAGGATCTACTCGAACGCGCCCGCGAGACCTACAACCAGGACGCCGTCAGCCTGGTCACCGACGACGAGGTCATCGCGTCGGTGGGCGAGCAGCCGCCGACGAAGGTCAGCGACGCCGAAACCGCTTTGGAGGCAGGCGATGACATGCACTGGCTGCTGTTGCGAGGACGTCCCGTGACCTCCGGGGACCGCCTGGTGCTGGGCGCGGTCGCGAATCAGGCGGCGGGACTGGTGCAACAGAAGCAGCTGCAGGAGGAGGCGAGCGCCGCGCAGGCGGTCATGGAGGCCGACAAGCTGCGCCGCGCCCTGCTCTCGGCGGTCAGTCACGATCTGCGCACTCCGCTGGCCGCGGCCAAGGCGGCGGTGTCCAGCCTGCGCAGCGACGATGTGGAGTTCTCCCCCGAGGACACCGCCGAATTGCTGGAGGCCATCGAGGAATCCGTGGATCAGCTGACCGCGCTGGTCGGCAACCTGCTCGACTCCTCGCGCCTGGCGGTCGGCGTGATCAAGCCGCAGGTGCGCAAGGTCTACCTCGACGAGGTGGTGCATCACGCGCTCATGGGCATGGGCACCCGCGGCATGCGCCGCACCACCATGGACCGGGTGAAGGTGGATGTCGACACCGTCTCGGTGCGCGCCGATCCCGGTCTGCTGGAACGGGTCCTGGCCAATCTGATCGACAATGCCGCCCGCTACTCCCCCAGGGATTCGATGGTGCGGGTGGCGGCAGAGCAGGTCGGGAAGCGGGTGGCCGTTACCGTGGTCGATACCGGTCCGGGCGTACCGACCGGCCTGGAGGACCAGCTGTTCGAGCCCTTCCAGCGGCTCGGCGACCGCGACACCTCCACCGGCGTGGGCCTGGGCCTGTCGGTGGTGCGCGGTTTCGTGGACGCCATGGGCGGCACCGTGCACGCGGAGCCCACCCCTGGCGGCGGTTTGACCATGGTGATCGATCTGCCCGCGGGGGACGACCCCGCGCACACCGAAGAGGAGAACGGGTGACGAACGCGGCGGCAGCGCCGACCAAAGTGCTCGTGGTCGACGACGAACCACAGATACTGCGCGCGCTGCGCATCAATCTGTCGGTCCGCGGCTACGAGGTGACCACCGCATCCAATGGGGCCGCGGCCCTGCGCGCGGCCGCCGAGAAGCACCCGGACGTCATAATCCTCGATCTCGGCCTGCCTGATATGGACGGCATCGAGGTGCTGGCCGGCCTGCGCGGCTGGTCCACCGCCCCGGTCATCGTGCTCTCCGCCCGCACCGACTCCTCCGACAAGGTGGAGGCCCTCGACGCCGGTGCCGACGACTACGTCACCAAGCCCTTCGGCATGGACGAACTGCTGGCCCGCCTGCGTGCCGCCGTCCGCCGCTCCGCCAATATCGCCGACACCGCCGAGCCGGTCATCGAAACCGCCTCCTTCACTGTCGATCTCGCGGCCAAGAAGGTGACCCGCCACGGCCACGACGTGCACCTGACCCCCACCGAGTGGGGCGTGCTGGAGATGCTGGTCCGCAATCGCGGCAAGCTCGTCGGCCGCCGCGAGCTCCTGCGCGAGGTCTGGGGCCCGTCCTACGCGACCGAAACCCATTATCTGCGTGTCTATCTCGCCCAGCTGCGCCGCAAACTCGAGGACGACCCCTCCGAGCCCAAACACCTCCTCACCGAGGCGGGCATGGGCTACCGCTTCCAGTCGTAATCCCCGATCAGCGAGCTCTCGCCGCGATGGACGCGCGAACTTACCGCGTCAGGCGGAGCGGCAGCGACTTGAGGCCGTTGTTCAGGTTCGAACGGATCCGCCGGGATTCGCCGGTCTGCTCCATTGCCGGGAAGCGGGTCAGCAGCTCCTCGAAGAACACCCGCCCCTCCAGCCGGGCCAGGTGCACGCCCAGGCAGAAGTGCTGGGCCAGCCCGAAGGACAGGTGCGGGTTGGGATTTCGGCGGATATCGAAGCGCTGCGCGTCGTCGAAGACGTCCTCGTCCCGATTCGCCGAGGTGTACCACATGGCGACCTTGTCCCCGGCCCTGATGGGAACCCCGCGGATCTCGGTGTCGGCGGTGGCGGTGCGCCGGAAGTAGTGCAGCGGGTTGGCGTATCGCAGGATCTCCTCCACCGCACCGGGAATCAGCGTCGGATCCGCGCGCAGCGCCGCGAGCTGAGCGGGATGCCGCAGCAGCAGTTCCAGACCCGAGGACAGCATGGTCTTGGTGGTGTCGTTGCCCGCGGTCACCAGCTGCGTGAAGAAGCTGCCGAACTCCAGGTCCGACATGGGTTTTCCACCGTAGGACCCGCCCAGGATGAGCGAGGTCAGATCCGCCTGCGGCGGCTCGGCTCGCCGCGCCATGGAGAACTGGATGGCGTAGATGGCCATATTGGTGAGCTCGGCCGTCACGTCGAAATCGCCGACCAGGTCCGGATCCTGCTGGCTGGTGGACTGTTCGGCCCAGCGCCGGATGCTCGGCCAGTCCGCGACCGGAATGCCGAACAGACCGCCCACCACCTGGCTGGGCAGCACGCCCGCCACGTCGTGCACGAATTCGACGTCGCCGTCGACGCTTTCGAGCAGGTTCCGGGTCAGCTTCCGGACCCGGTCCTCCAGCTCGCCGATGACCCGCGCCTTGAAGTGCTCGGCCAGCGGCCTGCGGTAGTCGGTGTGCCGCGGCGGATCCATCATGAGCAGCATGTTGCGGGTCTGCTCGAGGCGTTCGGGCGGCTGGTTCTCCAGAATCACGCCTTCCCGCTCGGCGGAGAACAATTCCGGATTGCGGGCGACGTGCGCCACATCCGCGTGCTTGAGGATCGCCCAGTAGCCGGGTTCGCCCGGCATCTCCTGCCAGTGCACCGGGTCTGTGCGCCGCAGGTCGGCGAAGATCTCGTGGATCGGCCCGGACACATAGAGCTCCGGATCGTAGATGTCCATGACCGTGCCCACGGCCCACCTCGGTATTCGCTTGCGGGTATGCGTCTTTCGCTTCGGACGCTAACGCCGCGCGCGAGCGGGCGGCGCGCTTCCGCACCACGATCCCGGTCAGTGGACGCGCCGCATGCGCCCCCGATGCCGGACCCGGACGGTGATGAACCACCATGGAAGCCATGTCTGTTGCGATCGTGTTCGACATGGACGGTGTGCTCATCGATACCGAACCCATCTGGGAAGAGGTGCGGCGCGCGTACGTCGAGGAGATGCGCGGGCGCTGGCTGCCCGACACCCAGGACCGGTTCATGGGAATGAGCACGGCCGAATGGTCGCGGTACCTGAGCGAGGAGCTGCTCGACGGCCGCCGCACGCCCGACGAGGTCGCCGAGGACGTCATCGCCCGCATGGCCGCCCGCTACGCCGACCACCTGCCGCTCATGCCGGACGCGGTCGACACCGTGCGCCGGCTGGCCGAGATCTACACCCTCGGGCTGGCGAGCTCGTCCCCGCGTCGGCTGATCGACGTGGTGCTCGACCACATGGGCGTCACCGACCTGTTCGCCGCCACCGTATCGACCGAGGAGGTGGCGCGCGGCAAGCCCGCGCCCGACGGCTACCTCGAGGCCGCCGCGCGGCTGGGTATCGACCCCGACGCGTGCGTGGCCGTCGAGGATTCCAGCAACGGCCTGCGCGCCGCCCACGCCGCGGGCATGACGGTCATCGCCGTCCCGCATCCCAAGTACCCGCCCGCCGTCGACGCCATCGCGCTGGCCGCGTACGTCGCCGACAGCCTGAAGGAGGTCACCCCGGAACTGGTGGAGGAATTCCGCTGACCACCTCGGCGTTCCGAACGAGCGGCAACCAGATGGTTGACCTGGGTGACCCAATGGGAGGATCTTCCTTATGTCCGAACAGACCGCCGCACCGCAGACCGTCGCCACCGACCCGGCCGCCGAGCCGGTCAAGCTGTGGGCCGAACGCACCGGCACCCGCGCCTACACCGGCCACAACAACCGCGGTGGCGAGGTGTTCATCGCGTCCGCGGGCGTGCCGGGCGCGTTCACCCCGGGTGAGCTGCTGAAGATCGCGCTGGCGGGCTGCACCGGCCTGAGCGCCGACTTCACCCTCGCGCGCCGGCTGGGCGAGGCGTTCGACGCCACCGTGCACGTCTCCGGCGACGCCGACCGCGAGAACGAGGTGTACCCCGAGCTCAACGAGGAGTTCGAGCTCGACCTCAGCGAACTCGACGCCGAAACCCGCGAGCGCCTGCTGGTCGCCGCGCAGCGCGCCGTCGACAAGGTCTGCACGGTCGGCCGCACCCTCAAGGCGGGCGCAACCGTCAATCTGACGTTCCGCATCGACGAATGAGCGGTGACCCGGTCCGCCTCAGCGCCTGGGTCCACGGCCTGGTCCAGGGAGTCGGCTTCCGCTGGTGGACGCGCTCGCGCGCCCTGGAACTGGGCCTGACCGGCTATGCCCGCAATCACCGCGACGGCCGCGTGCACGTCGTGGCCGAAGGGCCCCGCGATCGCTGCGAAACCCTGCTCGACCTGCTACGTTCCGGTACTACACCGGGTCGGGTAAACCTGGTGGTGGAAGACTGGAGTGCCGCCGCGGGCGACATGACAGGATTCGAAGAACGCTAGCGAGCGGCGAGCCCACGGAGTCGACCAATGTCCACAGACCGTCCCGGTAGTCCGGAAACCCCGGACCGCCCCACCCCCGACCCCGCACACCCCGCCGAATCCCATACCGCCCCAGCCGATCCCGCCCACCCGGGCCACGAGCACTATCCGCTACCCGCCGACCCGGACGCCGAGACCGCCGGCACCGGCGACACCGATCCGACCGTCCGATTCAGGGCCGAGCCCACGGCACCCGGCCGGACCCCCCGCGGCCATGAGCCGACGCTCGCGCTGCCGAACGAATCCGCATCCGGATCCGGATCCGGTGAATCTCGGAGCGGCACGGGCGGTTTCGGCGAGCCGGGCACCGAACGACCGGACGGGTATCAACCAACACTGCCGATGCCGGCGGATTTCGGGGCGGAGCACGGCGGCGAGCATCACGGGCCGCATCATCTCGCGGGGGAATTCCATGGTGGGCCCGGGGCTTTCGGGCGGCCGGGGGATGGTGGCCCGACCGCCGCGCCGGGGCCGCTGCTGGGCAATGCCGGGTTCGTCCTGCCCGGGCCGGTGCTGGAGCCGGAGGAACCGGCCTTGCCGGCGACGATGGACGAGCCGGTGGCGCCGCCGCGGCGCGGCAGCATCACCACGCAGGAGGCGGGGGTCACCCAGCCGCGGCCGCCCACCGTGGCGGAGGCACGGGCGCGGGAGAAGGCCAGGAAGCGAGCCGAGGCGCAGGAGCGGGCCGAGGCGGAGGCCGCGGAAGCCAAGCAGCGCAAGAAGAAGCGACTACTCGTCGGCGGCGCCGCCGTGGTGGGGATCGCGGCGCTGGTGGGCGGCGGGTACCTGGTGGCGGAGGCGTGGAACGGACCCGAGGTGACCGCCTCTTGCACGGTGGTGGCCAACAAGGGCGAGACCGTGCCCACCGGACAGGGGCAGAGTGTCACTGCGACACAGGACAATCAGGAGATCGTCGTTCCGGACAACTACTGTTCGGATGCCCAGGATCATGGGGACGGCGGGATTCACCCCGGCTTCTTCTTCCTGGCGGGGCACTCCTACCGCTACTACTACGGCGGCAGCGGCACCATCGGGCACGCGCCGTCGGGCGGCAGCACGACGGCCCCGAAGGGTTCGACGGTGAAGACCAAGAGCGGCAGCACGATCCAACGCGGCGGACTCGGCGCGAAGATCCACGGTGGAGGTTCCTAGTGCGGCGGGTACGCAGCACTCCGCGGCCGGGCTGGCAGCGGATCATCGAGAGTCAGGGTCTGGTCTACGGCTCTCCGGGCCAGTACCCGAACGGGCAACCCCGTCCCTATTGGGACGAGTCGGTGCACTACGAGTTCGACATGGACGAGATCCTGGCCATGGAGGCCCAGGTCGAGGTGCTGCACTCCATGTGCCTGCACGCCGTCGAACAGGTGGTGCTGACCGAGCGGTTCGCCGATTTCGGTCTGCCGCAATGGAGTTGGGAACCCATCACCAAGTCCTGGCACCGCTCCGACCCGCACATCTACGGCCGCTTCGACATGCGCTACGACGGCCGCGGCCCGGCGAAACTGCTGGAGTACAACGCCGATACGCCCACCTCCCTGCTGGAGGCGGCAATCGTGCAGTGGCACTGGCTCACCGACACCCACCCGGACGACGACCAGTGGAATTCCCTGCACGAGAAGCTGGTCGAGCGCTGGGGTGAGATGCGCGAGACGCTGCCGGGCTCGCAGCTGCACTTCAGCTGGTCGGGCGCGGACTCCTCCGGCGAGGACAATGTCACCACCGCCTACATGCAGGAGACCGCCGCCGAGGCCGGATTCGACACCGTCGCCCTGCCCATCGAGGACGTCGGATTCGACACGGAGCTGCACCGTTTCGTGGATCTGGCCGAAGCCCCCATCGAGGCCATCTTCAAGCTCTACCCGTGGGAATGGGCCCTCGACGACGATTTCGGCCGCCGCGTGGTGGAGTCCCTGCCGGAAACCATGTGGATCGAACCGCTTTGGAAGTCCCTGCTGTCCAACAAGGCCATCCTGGCGGTGCTGTGGGAGATGTACCCCGGCCACCCCAACCTGCTGCCCGCCTACATCGACGACCCGCACGAACTCACCGAGTACATCCGCAAGCCGAAGCTGGGCCGCGAGGGTGCGAACATGACCATCGTCGGGGCGGGCATGGAAACCGCCACCGGCGGCGTCTACGGCGCCGAGGGGTACGTCTACCAGATGCTGGACCCGCTCCCCGAATTCGACGGCATGCGACCGGTGCTGGGTGCTTGGATCGTGGGCGACACCTCCGCGGGACTGGGTATCCGGGAGACCGTCGGCCTGATCACCGACGACAGCTCCACCTTCGTCCCGCACCGCATACCGCAGTAACCGCAGTAGCCCTGGCCCGATTCACCCCAATCCGGAGGATTCGATGACCACCGCTCTCGCACTCGAAGCCGGGTATTGGCACTCCCTGGGCCGCGGCGTCGGCGCGATCCTGAGCTACGCCCTGCTGGGCCTGGTGCTGCTGCTCATCGGCTTCCAGGCGGTGGACTGGACCACTCCGGGCCCGCTGCGCGCCATGGTGGCGCGCGGGCTGCCGAACGCCGTCATCGTCAGCTCCGCGGCCATACTCAGCACGGCGTTCATCGTGGTGCTGGCCATCTATGCGCAGGCGGGCAAGCTCGCCGAGGGCCTCATCGCCACCACGATCTACGGGCTGGTCGGCATTGCAGCCCAGGTGATCGCGATGCGCAGCCTGGAATACGTGCTCGGCATCGATATCGGTGCGGTGCTGAAGGATCCGGAGTTCAGCACCGAGTCCGTGGTGGTGTCCGCCGCGCACATCGCCATCGGCCTGGTGGTGGCGGTCGCGATTCTCTGAGGCCCGGCTAGACGGTATGAGGGCCCACTGAGGTCGAGGCCGGAGGCCTCGATTCTGCAAAGCCGCGTGGGTTGCCGGGGTGAAACTCATTTCGGTAGAGCCACATTTGCAGGTCAGGAGGCCCCCGGTGAGTATCGAGCGTACGAGTGTCGGGTTGGATGTGCACGCGTTGTCGGTGGTGGCGTGCGGGATCGACAACGAGACCGGGCAGCTGACGCGGCAGCGGCTGTGCCCGGATCCGGGACAGATCCTGGCATGGCTGGCCGGGCTGGCGGGGCCGGTGAGGGTGGTCTATGAGGCCGGGCCGACCGGGTTCGGTCTGTACCGGGCGTTGACCGCCGCGGGGGTCGAGACGGTGGTGGCCGCGCCGTCGAAGCTGCAACGCCCGGCCGGGGACCGGATCAAGACCGACGCCCGCGACGCGCTGCATCTGGCGCGGTTGCTGCGCCTGGGTGAGATCGTGGCGGTCGCGGTGCCGACCGTGGGTCAGGAAGCGGCCCGCGATCTGGTCCGTGCCCGCGAGGACGCGCGCGGTGATCTGATGCGGGCCCGCCATAGGTTGTCGAAACTGCTTCTGCGGCAAGGGATCGTGTATTCCGGCGGGGCCGCCTGGACCGGGACGCATGATCTGTGGTTGCGCGGGCAGCGCTTCGACCAGCCCGCGTTGCAGGCGGCATTCGACGCCGACTACGAAGCGATGACGCTGACCAGGATCCGCCGCGACCGGCTCGATACCGCCATCGCCGAACTGGCCGCCGACAGCGACTACACCCCGGCCGTGCGCCGGTTGGGCTGCCTGCGTGGGATCTCGACGCTGACCGGGTTCGCCCTCGCCGTCGAGATCGGGGACTGGCATCGGTTCACCGGCAAAACCATCGGCGCCTACCTGGGCCTGGTCCCCACCGAATACTCCTCCGGCACCACTCGATCCCAGGGATCGATCACCAAAACCGGTAACACCCACGCTCGACGGCTGCTGGTCGAGGCCGCGTGGCACCACCGCAAGACCTACCGCAACCCCACCGCCACCATGGGCGCGCGCTGGGCGCTGGCACCGGCCGCGGCCCGCGCCCGCGGGCACGCCGGCACCATCGTTTGCACCACCGGTGGGAACAGTTCACCGCCCACCACAAACGCCCGGTGATCGCCAACGTCGCCGTCGCCCGCGAACTCGCGGGCTGGTGCTGGTCGCTGGCCGTGCTCGACGGCTGACCAGGCCCCCGAAGACCGCGGCCGGGCGGGCAGAGCATCGAGTCGGCGTGCGGGACGATCCGCGAAACGGCTATGGGCAGCAACACTTTTCGCGTTGCAACGCTCGACCTCTAGACCAGCGGCACCGTCCCCATCGAACAGTCGTCCTGCGGTAACCAACCCGCGCATATCAGTCTGACCACGCCGTCGCCAACCCCACGACACGACCCGAGACAGACCCCGCCCGACCGCACACGAAAGCGGTCCCGGCAACCCACCTTGCCGGGACCGCTTTCACCTGCCACTTGACAGAACAGGCCTACATATCAGCCGTACTGCGGCACCGGGGCGGTGGCGCGCCCGGCCGCCGCCCGCAGCGACGCGGCTGCTGCGCGACCCGGGCCGCGGCACCGGCCCGCAACCCGCGGCCGACCTGACCAAACGGGAATCGGAGATCCTGTGCCTGCTGGCGACCGGCGCGTCCAACCGGGAGATCGCTCGCACCCTCTACGTCAGCGAGGGCACGGTGAAGAACCACGTCTCGAACATCCTGACGCGGCTGGGCGTCCGGGATCGGACCCAGGCCGCGATCTACGCGCTCGACCACGGCCTGGCCTAGCGGCGGTCAGCGCACCCGGCTGTACTTGATGAAGGCCACGCCGTCTTCGAAGATGCTGCTGGTGAGGACCCGGAATCGGGCGGGTTCGGGCAGGTGACCGGCCGTGCCGAAGAGCGGTCGGCCGTGGCCCAGCACCATCGGGTAGAGCTTCAGGAACACCTGGTCGATCTCCGGCAGCAGGGTCTGGGCGAGCTCACCGCCACCGCACAACCAGATGCCGAGCCCCTTCTCGCGCTTGAGCTCGCGCACCCGCTCGATCGGGTTCTCGGCGATCAACTCCACATCGGGGGCCGGATTCTCCGGCAGCGTGCTGGACACCACGAACTGCCGCAGATGGGCGTATGGGCTGGAAGTGCCGGTCCGGACGCCGAAATCGTGCGTCTTGCGGCCCATGATCACGGTGTCGAAGTTCTGGCAGGGTTTGTCGACGCCCAGCACCTGACGAACCTTGGTCGGGAGGGTCTCCGGATACTGCGCGATGATCGCGGGCCCGTGGTCACCCCCGACCGGGAAGAAGTCGACCGAACCCGCATCGGTGGCGATGAATCCGTCGATGGTGGCCGCGACGTAGTAGGTCAGTTTGCGCATTTGTTTCCTCCAGCCGGCACCACGCATGCCGCTAGTGAAAAAGGTAGCGCCTCGACAGACGGGATAGGGAGGCTCGGTCACACTGGAATGACCTCGAAGCGAAGAATACCTGCTGGTCTCAGCCGCGCGGGCGCGGTTGGCAGCGGGGGCAGGAGAAAGACGAACGGTTCATGAACTTCTCCCGGCGCATGATCGCACCGCAGCGACGGCACGGCTCATCCTCGCGCCCATAGGCATTGAGCGACCGCTCGAAGTACCCGGACTGGCCGTTGACGTTCACGTAGAGGGCGTCGAAGGAGGTGCCCCCAGCCCGCAGCGCATCGCTCATGACATTCTGCGTCTCGCCGAGCAGCGTGTGCAGCACGGGCCCGGTCAGCTTGGCCGCCGAGCGCTCACCGTGGATCTTGGCCCGCCACAACGCCTCGTCGGCATAGATATTGCCGACCCCGGACACCACGGTCTGATCCAGCAGCAGCCGCTTGATCTCGGACTGCTTGCCGCGCAGGGTCTTCACCACGGCATCGGCGTCGAAGAGCGGATCCAGCGGGTCGCGCGCGATGTGGGCGGCGGACTCGGGCACCCAGGTCCCGTCCACCTCGACCAGATCCGAGAGCATCCAGCCACCGAAGGTGCGCTGGTCCACGAACCGCAGTTCGTTCCCGTCGTCGAGGGCAGCGATGATGTGCGCGTGCTTCTCCAGCGGCGCGGTCGCGGGCTGCACCAGCATCTGCCCGGACATGCCGAGATGCACGACCAGAGAAGTGTCGGGCTCATCGAAGGTGAGCCAGAGGAATTTGCCCCGCCGCTGCGCGTTCTCGACGCGCAGACCGGTCAATCGGGCGGCGAGATCGTCCCCGCCCAGCTCGTGCCGGCGCACCGAACGCGGATGTTTGACCGTCACCCGGTCCAGGACGCGGCCCACCACATGCTCGGTGAGCCCGCGCCGGACGACTTCGACCTCGGGAAGCTCGGGCATCTAGCTCTTCGAGCCGTCGGCCGAACCCTCGGGCGCGTTCTCGGCGTTCAAAGCCTTGTAGGCCGCGCCCGCGGCCTTCTGTTCCGCTTCCTTCTTGGAGCGGCCCACCCCCTGGCCGTAACCCTGACCACCGATCACCGCGGTGGCGGTGAACTCCTTGTCGTGGTCGGGCCCGGTGGAGGTGATCTCGTAACTGGGCACGCCGATGCCGCGCTCGGCGGTCAGCTCCTGCAGGCTGGTCTTCCAGTCGAGCCCGGCCCCCATGCGGGGACCGCGCTCGAGCAGTTCGGCGAACAGTCGCAGCACGACGGTGCGTGCCACATCGATGCCGTGCTGCAGGTGCACCGCACCCAGCAGCGACTCCATGCCGTCGGCCAGGATGCTCGGCTTGTCGCGGCCACCGGTGAGCTCCTCGCCCTTACCGAGCAGGAGATGGCGGCCGAGACCGCCCTCACCGAGACAGCGGGCCACCTCGGCCAGCGCGTGCATGTTCACCACGCTCGCGCGCAGCTTGGCCAGCTCGCCCTCGGACTTGTCCGGGTGCTCCAGATAGAGGCGCTCGGTAATGCTCAGGCCGAGCACCGAATCGCCCAGAAACTCCAGGCGCTCGTTGGTCGGCAAGCCACCGTTCTCGTAGGCGTACGACCGGTGCGTCAGCGCTAGGCGCAAAAGCTCCGGTTGTACGTCCACGCCGAGTGCCTCGAGCAGACTGGCATGGTCGGCTGCATCACCTACGGCGGGAATATCCGCCGCATCCTTGCTGGCGGTCACGGTCGGCTGAACGCGAATCAGATCGCGGAGGTGACCTGACGGCCCTTGTAGGTGCCGCAGCTCGGGCACGCGATGTGCGGCAGGGTCTTCTGGCCGCAGGCGCGGTTCGGGCAGGTGATCAGGGTCGGCGCGGCGGCCTTCCACTGGCTGCGACGCGCGTGGGTGTTGGCACGGGACATCCGGCGCTTCGGAACGGCCACGACTAGCTCTCCTCTGTCTTCTTACTTGCGGCACCGTTGTGTCCCGCAAGGGTGGAATCGGTTGATGGGTCCGACACGGTCTCCGTATCGGTGGACTCAGCCCGACTGTGTTCGTTGTCAGTGAATCCGGCGAGTCCGGCCCAGCGAGGGTCAAGTATCTCATGACCGTGGCCGGAACCCGCAATCGCCATCTTGACGCCGCATTCCGGGCACAATCCGGCGCAGTCCGGCTCGCACAGCGGCTGCAGCGGCAGCTCCAGGCCGACGGCGTCGATGATCACCGGTTCCAGGTCGATGAAATCGTCGACCAGGCGCGGGATCTCGTCTTCCTCGGTGGTCTGCTCGGTGGCGCTGTCCGGGTAGGCGAACAGCTCGGTGAGCTGCAATTCGATCTCGTCGGTGAACGATTCGAGGCAGCGCGAGCAATCGCCCTCGATGGGAGCGGACACCGTGCCGGTGACGAGCACGCCCTCGGAGACCGACTGCAGCGTGAGATCCAGCTCGACCTGCGCACCGGCCGGGATGCCGATCAGATCGAGGCCGATCTTCTCGGCGGTCGTCAGGGTGCGCTGCAACTCGCGCATGGATCCGGGGGCGCGTCCGAGACTGCGTACGTCCAGCACGAAGCCCGCGTCGATCGTCT
Organism: Nocardia sp. NPDC101769; assembly: GCF_044766925.1. Classification (NCBI taxonomy): domain Bacteria; kingdom Bacillati; phylum Actinomycetota; class Actinomycetes; order Mycobacteriales; family Nocardiaceae; genus Nocardia; species Nocardia sp. NPDC101769. Next base: position 72,265 of record NZ_JBIWMX010000027.1, read on the forward strand.
TGTGACGATGACGCGGACCATTACCGGAATCGGCGGACATCTCTGAACTCGCTCACGCTAGGTGTGGAATGGGCAACCACCCAACAATACCGAAAGCCCCGCTTGCGACCCAAATGGGACGAAAGCGGGCAACTCAATCGGAAATTCAGCGGCGGAACTCGGAGGCGTAGTCGGGGACGGAGCCGCCCGAGCGGGCTTGGTGGCGGCCGCGGCCGAGGATGCGCAGCGTGTTGTGCAGGGTTTCCTCGAAGTCGGCGAGCTTGCCCTCGACGTAGTCGTCGCATTCCTGGCGGAGGCGGTCGGAGTCGGCCTGGGCGGTGTCGATGAGCCGGGCGGATTCGGCGTGGGCGGCGCGGACCACCTCGGTCTGCGAGACCAGGCGGTCCTGTTCGGCCTTGCCCTCGGCGACCGAGCGGTCGTAGGAGGCCTGACCGGCGGTGGCCAGGCGGTCGGCCTCGACGCGGGCGCGGCCGGTGAGGGTGTCGTATTCCTTCTGGCCGTCGGCGACGGTGCGCTCGGCCTCCTCCTCCGCCGAGCCGACCAGGTGCTCGGCGTGGGCGCGGGCCTCGGCGACCATGCGATCGGCGTGGGCCTTGGCGTCGGCGAGGATGCGGTCGGCCTCGTCGCGCGCGGAGGTAACCGTGTGGTGCGCTTGCTCATTGGCGGTCTTGACCGTGGTCTCGGCGCCGGTGCGGGCGTCGGTGACGATCCTGTCGCGGTGATCGAGCACGTCCTGGGCGTCGTCGAGTTCGCCGGGCAGGGCCTCGCGGACATCGTCGAGGAGTTCCAGCACCTCACCGCGCGGCACGATGCAGTTGCGGGTCGGCGGGATGCCACGGGCCTCTTCGATGATGGCCACCAGTTCGTCGAGCGCTTCGAATACCCGGTACATGTGCTACTCCACTCTCCTGCCAGGACTCACGGCGAGACTCTCCGCTTCAGCCAGTCTGCCAATCTCAGCGCTGTCAACAAGGTCCGACACGGCGTGTCGCTGGTTTTCCGGAACATGGCCTGTTTCACAGACCACAAAAACAAGTGGAGGAAACCACTCCACTTGGTGTTACCTTGGAAGGGCGAGAACGTGTCGGCCAATGACAGTGGCCCGGTAGAACTCCGGACCGCCCGGCCGACACCGATGTGTTCGGATGGGGAAGACAATGGCTGTCCACGAGATTCCGGAACGGGCGACGATCCCCGTGACCGGGCTGGTGAACACCTATACCTACGGCGCGGAGGCCCTGGCCTACGGCACCGAGGCCCTCGCCCACGGCACCGAAGCCCTGCACGCGACGGGCTCGCGCTGGCTGGGCCGGCTGGGAGTCTGGCTCCGCGGTGACGCGGTCTTCGCGCAATTGATTCGCTTCGCCCTGGTGGGCGGCCTCAGCAATGTCGGCTACATCCTGCTGTTCCTCGCGCTCTACGGCGGCGGCCCGCAGCTGGCCAATCTGGCCGGATCCATCGTGAGCACCGCGCTGGCCAACGAGATGCATCGACGGCTCACCTTCCAGGCGGCCGACCGGGTGCGCTGGTACACAGCGCAATTGGAGGGCGGCGCGCTCGCGCTGGCCGGACTGGCCATCACCTCGGGTGGCCTGGCCATTCTCGAGGTCACCGAGCCGGGCATCGGCGGCCTCACCGAAGCCATTGCGGTGCTGGGTATCACCGCCGCGGTCGGCACCATGCGCTTCCTCACCCTGCGGCTCTGGGTGTTCTGAGCCCCACCACTCCTCGTTCTTCGCGTGCGTGGGAACCCTTTTCGGCCGGTCCGCGTCCAAGACAGCATCGACGACGAAAGGGGTTCCGACATGGACCGTTGGCGCGGATGCCTTGGGGGACGGCGGGATACGGCCGGGCCGCGACCACAGCGGCCGGCGGGGCGGGTCTGCGGGTCGTGCGTGCGGCACCGGCGCCCACAGCCGCCCCGCCGGGAGGGCGAATGACCACCCGGACGACGACTGCCGCCGCGGCGATGGAGACCGCGGCCGAGACGATCGCCACCAGCGCCGAGGGGACGGCCGGGGGCGGCGGACGGCCGTGCGGGGCAAGCGGATCCCGGCGGGCGCTGCTCGAGGGGTGCGGCGCACAGCGGGGCCCCGGTCAGCAGCGGGGGCACGGCCGGCAGCGCAGACCTGCGCAGCACGGGCTCGTACCGACATCGGGCCGGCGGGAACAGCATCGGCAGTTGATCCGGGCCGTGCTGCCGGACCTGGCGGCGGGCACCGTGGTGAGTCACCAGTCGGCGGCCGCGCTCTACGGCACCACGCTGTGGCGCACTCCCCTGGATCGCGTGTGCGTCACCCGTAACCGCCGGGGCGGCGGCCGGACCAGGCCCTTCACGAAAGTCCATGGTTCGCCGGTGGATTCGGCGGCGGAGCTCGACGGGCTGCTGGTCACCACCCCGGCGCGGACGGTGGTGGATCTGGCCCTGACCCTGCCGTTCGACGCGGCCGTGGTGGCGGGCGACGCGCTGGCGGGGATGTTCGGGCTGGGAGCGACCGAACTGGGCGAAGAGCTCGCACGGGCCAAGGGCCGCTACGGGATCGGCCAGGCGAAGCAGGTGATCGCGATGCTGGACGGCCGCAGTCAGAGCATCGGCGAGTCCCTCAGCCGCACCATGATCCATCAGCACGCACTACCGCTGCCCCGGTCGCAGGGCAATGTCCTGACTTCCGATGGCCGGTTCGTCGGCCGGGTCGACTTCTATTACGAATCCGCCGGTGTCCTCTGCGAATTCGACGGGCCCACCGAATATGGCCGGCTGCTTCGGCCGGGTCAGGACCTCGCGGCCGCCGTGCAGCGCGAGCGGACCCGCGAAACCTATCTACGCGCCCTCGGTTTCGACGTGGTCCGCTGGACCTGGGACGACCTGCTCAGGGGGCGGCCGGCCCGGCACCTGCGGTCCGCCCTGGCCACCCGCCGACGCCGCCCGGACGGCCGGATCGAGCCGGCCCCGGCGCCCGAGCCGCGCGCCCTGACGGTCCGTGCACTCTGAACCGGGCCGGATTCCGCAGGGGCGGAAGGGGTTGCGCCCCTGCGGTGGCGATCAGGCCCGGCGTTCGGCGATGCGGGCCAGCAGGCGCTTGTGGACGATCGGCGGCAGCAGGTCGGCGATGTCACCGCCGTAGGCGGCGACCTCCTTGACCAGGGAGCTGGAGACGAAGCCGTAGGCCGGGTTGGTGGCGATGAAGTAGGTGTCGACACCGGTGAGCTTGCGGTTCATCTGGGCCATCTGGAGCTCGTAGCCGAAGTCGGTGGCGTCGCGCAGGCCCTTGACGATAGCGGTGATGCCCTGCTGCTTGGCGAAGTCGACCAGCAGGCCGCGCCAGGATTCCACCCGCACATTGGGCAGGTGGGCGGTGACCTCGCGGATCAGGTCCATCCGCTCCTCGACGGTGAACATGCCCTGCTTGTTGGGGTTCACCACGACGGTCACGACGACCTCGTCGAATTGCGCGGCGGCGCGGGCGATCACGTCGAGATGTCCATTGGTCACGGGGTCGAACGACCCGGGGCACAGTGCTCCAGCCATGGCCGAACGTTACCGCATGTCGGCGGGGCGGCCGCGGCCCGGTCCAGCCTCCGCTGCGCAGTCATGCCTGGTCAGCTATGGTTCCGAAACCCAGCAACTGCTTGCTCCCTGTTTCCGTACTGTTCGGTTTTCTCGCGTTGATCGTTTCCTGACCCGATTGCGAAGCTGCATCGGCAATCTCGCTCGATGAAGGAAGTACACACATATGGCAAGGGCATCGTTGGGTCGGAAGATCGCAGTCACCGTGGCTGCGACGGTGAGCGCGTTCAGCGGCCTGGTGGGCGCGTCCGCGTCGGCCGATCCGGGGAACGGCCAAGGGGCGGCGCCGGAACACATCTTCTACATCATGATGGAGAATCAGGGGGACGACGACATCCTCGGCAACACGGCCGATGCGCCGTTCATCAACCAGCTGGCCAACGACAACGGCGTGTCCACCGGTTTCCACGGTGTGACCCACCCGAGTCTGCCGAACTACCTCTCCATGTTCTCGGGCGACTTCCAGGGCATCTGGGACGACTGCAAGGCCGGCGCCGACTCCACCTGCGCCCCCGAGGAATTCGTCCCGAACTCCGGCGACGGCACCTCCAGCGCCTCGCTGACCCCGGAACAGATCGCCAGCGCGACCGCCAAGCCGCACATGTTCGCCGGCAAGAACCTGGTCGACGAGCTCGAGGGCAAGGGCAAGTCCTGGAAGGCCTACATGGGCGGCATGCCGCAGGCCGGCTTCCAGGGCGAGTTCGCGCCGGGTGACGTCAACGGCACCATGGTCAAGCTGTACGCCCAGAAGCACAACCCGTTCATGTACTTCTCGGACGTCAACTCGCCCGGCAATGCCCGCCTGCAGAAGGTGGTGCCGTTCGAGAACAACTTCGACGCCGACCTGAAGAGCGGCAACGTGCCGAACTTCACCTGGATCAGCCCCGACCAGTGCTCGGACATGCACGGCATCTCCAGCGCCGCGGCCGCGCTGGTCAACAAGCCGAACTGCACGGAGCCGGCTTCCGGTGTGGCGCACGGCCCGATCCAGCTCGGTGACGCCTTCCTGAAGGACACCGTCACCAAGATCACGAGCTCGGACACCTGGAAGAAGACCCGTTCCAGCATCGTGATCGCCTGGGACGAGAACGACTACTCCGGCTACTCCGGCGGCCCGGGCAGCCCGGTCGGCGCCAATGGCACCGTGCTCGGTGGCGGCGACTCCCCGCTGCTGGTGATCAACTCCGACAAGGTGCACAAGGACAAGGACGAGAAGGGCAAGCCCCAGCCCCACCACAAGACGTCCACCGACCTCGCCGACCACTACTCGGTGCTGTCGGCCGTCGAGCAGATGTGGGACCTCGGCTGCCTGGCGAACACCTGCCAGTACAAGGCTCCCGAATCGCTGCGGGACCTGTTCCAGAACTGACGTTCTCGGACATTCCTGACGATGCCCGCCGTGTCGCACACGGCGGGCATCGCCGTATTCGCCGCTCCCGCTGTCGATCTCGCGGCGGGCCCGGCCTCAGAGTTCGAGCGCGGCCTCCGCGCCGAAGGTACGCACCAGGGTCGGATCGTTGAACGCGGTGATGCGCCCGATCCTGGCCCCGATCAGCGTCAGGACATGGATCCCGTAGGCCTCGTAGTGGTGGTCGTCGACGCGTTTGTGAACGATGAAGGCGGGCTGGCCATTCGCGCGGGTCGGCGTGAAACGCCACAGGCCCGGCTGCAGGACGCGACTGCGCAGGAACCCGAGGACCGCGTCGCGGCCGGTGAACCACGTTGGCGTGGGCGGCATTTCCATCTCCACGTCGGCACGCAGAAGCTCGAGCAGGGCGGCGTGGTCGGCACGGGTGAACGCGTCGACATAGCCGTCGAGCAGCCGTCGCTGGGCGAGTTCGTCCGGCTCGGCCAGGTCCGCCTCCACCGGCCCGGCCTGCGCCAATCGGCTCCGGGCCCGCCGCAGCGCACTGTCCACGGCGGTCGGCGTGGTGTCCAGCATGGCGGCGACCTCCGCCGTCCGGAAGGCCAGCACGTCGCGCAGCGTCAGCACCGCGCGCTGCCGGGCGGGCAGAAGTTGCAGTGCCGCAATGAAAGCCAGCCGCACCCCAGTCCGTCCCGCCACGATGGCGGCCGGATCGTCGAACCCGAAGAGCGAGTCCGGCGCGGGCTGCAACCACTCCACCTCGGGCTCCCGGGCCGCCATCGCCACCCGGTGATCGTCCTCCGGCGCACCCAGTCCCGACGGCAGCGGCCGACGCGAGCGCCCTTCCAGCGCGGTCAAGCAGGCCATGGTGGCGATCTTGTACAGCCAGTGCCGCAGCGACGACCGGCCCTCGAACCCGCCGAAGCCCCGCCAGGCCCGCAGGTAGGTCTCCTGCACCAGATCCTCGGCGTCGTGCACCGACCCCAGCATTCGATAGCAGTGAGCGAGCAGTTCCGGGCGGAATCGCTGTGTGAGAGCGGCGAATTCGCGCTCGGTGGGCGGTGCGGTGACCGCGGGCCGTTCGGTGTCGGAGGGCATGGCCGCTACTCCCGGAGGTGCGCTGGTCGTCATGGTCGCGACCCCTCAGCCGATCTGCTTCAGCCCGGCGCCGCTCACCAAGTATTCCGCCGCACTGCCGGCATCATCGGCGAGTTCGAGAACCGCCTTGCCGACCTGTTCGGGTGTGAGCGCCGGAGCCATCCCGGCGAGATAGGTCTCCACGTCGATGCCCTGCCGGGCGGCATACCCAGCGACCCCTTTCCGGCCGAGACCGGTGGCCGGTGTCAGCCTGGGCAGCAGGGCCACGAACCGAATGCCGAGCCCCGCGCGGTCCGATTCCTCGGCGGCGTAGGTCCGGATGAATCGGATGGTGGACTTGGCTCCCGCGTATCCGCCGCTGAGCGGCGACCCGGCCAGCGCGGCCCCACTCGACATGGCGATCACCGCGCTCCCCGGGGGGAGCGGCTCCCGCAAGGCGGCCCCGATCCAGACGAACACCTGCTTGGTATCGGTCTCCCAGTTGCGGCTGAAGGTCTCCCAGGTCTGCTCGTGCACGGGGGCCAGGGGCGGAGTGGCTCCGGCGTTGAGCACCAGCAACTCCGGCCGGTACCCGCGAATCACCTTCTGCGCCACGGCTTCCTCGGTCGCGTCGGCGGCCACCGGCACGAACCTGTCCCCGAGCTCCGCACGGACGTCCTGCAATGCCTGCGCGTCTCGTGCCACGCCGATCACCTGCGCGCCCGACGCGACGAGCGAGGCGGCGATCGCCCGCCCGAATCCCCGGCTCGCGCCGGTGACCACGGCGGTCCGTATCGAATCCGACATCACGCACTCCCTACTCCGGTCTGTTCCTGTCGGTATTCAGACCGGCGGGAGCCGGGAAATCCGTCGGGTGTCAGCCCTCGAATTCGGCGAGATCGATACGTGTCTCGCCGTAGGTGCGCGATTTCAGCGGGGCGTAGCCGTCGGGCCAGGACACCTCGGGCGACCGGGTGGAGCGTTCGACGACGAGGAGCGCGCCCTCGTGCAGCCAGCCGTTGTCGACGAGGGCGCGGAGGTCGGCCTGCACATCGGCGACGTCGAGGTCGTAGGGCGGGTCGGAGAAGACCAGGTCGTAGCGCTCCGGTGGCGCACCCGACAGGACGCTGGTGACCGAGTTCTGGCGCAGCTCCGCGCCCGGCAGCCCGAGGTCGCCGATATTGCCGCGAATGATGACGGCGGCCTTGCGGTCCGCTTCGATGAGCAGCGCGTGGGAGGCACCGCGGGACAGGGCTTCCAGGGCCAGCGCCCCCGAGCCCGCGTAGAGGTCGAGGACGTGCAGGCCGTCGAAATCCATGCGGGCGTGCAGGAGGCTGAACAGCGCCTCGCGCACGCGGTCGGAGGTGGGGCGGGTGCCCGCCGGGGGGACGCGCAGGCGTCGACCCCCGGCGGTACCTGCCACGATGCGGGTCATTCGGCGGCGGCCTCGGTGACGCTCACGTCGACGAGCAGGTCGCCGCCCTCCACCTGCTGCACCTTGGCGATGGCCACGCGACGGACCACGCCCGCGCGCGGGGCGGTGATGGCGGCCTCCATCTTCATGGCCTCGATGGTGCCAATGGTGTCGCCCGCCGCGACCGAATCACCGTCGGAGACAGCCAGGGTCACCACGCCGGCGAAGGGCGCGGCGATGTGGCCGGCATTGGTCTTGTCGGCCTTCTCGGCGGCGGGGATCTCGCTGGCGATGGAGCGGTCGCGCACCGTGATGGGTCGCAGCTGCCCGTTGAGGATGCACATAACCGTGCGCATGCCGCGCTCGTCGGGCTCGGAGATGGCCTCCAGGCCGATGAGCAGGGTGACGCCCTTGTCGAGCTGGACGTGATGTTCTTCATCGTGGCGCAGGCCGTAGAAGAACTGGTTGGCCGACAGCCCGGTGGTGTCGCCGAACTTCTCGCGGTGGGCGACGAATTCGGCGGTGGGGCCGGGGAACAGCAGGCGGTTGAGGGTGGCCCGGCGCTCGGCCGACGTCCCGTTCAGCCCGGCCTCGTCGGCCGTGGTCAGCTGGGTTTCCGGCTTGGCGGGGCCGCGGCCGGCGAGGGCGCGGCTGCGGAAGGGCTCGGGCCAGCCGCCGGCCGGGGTGCCGAGTTCGCCGCGCAGGAAGCCGATGACAGAGTCCGGGATGTCGTAGCGACCCGGATCGGCGGCGAAGTCGTCGACGTCGACGCCGGTGCCGACCAGCGCCAGCGCCAGATCGCCGACCACCTTGGAGGACGGGGTGACCTTGACCAGCCGGCCCAGCATCCGGTCGGCCGCGGCGTATTTGGCCTCGACCTGCTCGAACTGGTCGCCCAGGCCGAGCGCGATGGCCTGCTGGCGCAGGTTCGAGAGCTGGCCGCCGGGAATCTCATGGTGGTAGACGCGGCCGGTCGGCCCCGGCAGCCCGGATTCGAAGGGCGCGTACACCTTTCGCAGCGCCTCCCAGTACGGCTCCAGGTCGCACACGTTCTGCAGGTTCAGCCCGGTGTCGTGGGGCGAATTCGCCGCTGCCGCAACGATAGCCGAGAGCGCGGGCTGAGAAGTGGTCCCCGCCATGGGTGCCGACGCGCCGTCGACGGCGTCCGCGCCGGCCTGCCAGGCCGCCAGGTAGGTGGCCAGCTGGCCACCCGGGGTGTCGTGGGTGTGCACGTGCACGGGCAGGTCGAACTCCCGGCGCAGCGCGGTGACCAGCGTGTGCGCGGCGGGCGCGCGCAGCAGTCCGGCCATGTCCTTGATACCGATGACGTGCGCCCCGGCCTCGACGATCTGCTCGGCGAGCTTGAGGTAGTAGTCGAGCGTATAGAGGTTCTCGTTCGGGTTCGACAGGTCGCCGGTGTAGCTGAGCGCGACTTCGGCCAGGGCGGTGCCGGTTTCGCGGACGGCGTCGATGGCCGGGCGCATCTGGTCGACATTGTTGAGCGCGTCGAAGATGCGGAAGATGTCGATGCCGGTGGCGGTGGCCTCGGAAACGAAAGCGCGCGTGACCTTTTCGGGGTAGGGCGTGTAGCCGACGGTATTGCGGCCGCGCAGCAGCATCTGCAGGTTGATGTTCGGCACCGCCTCGCGCAGCGCTGCGAGCCGCTCCCAAGGGTCCTCGTAGAGGAAGCGCAGCGCCACGTCGTAGGTTGCGCCGCCCCAGCATTCGATGGACAACAGCTCGGGCGTCATGCGCGCCACGTGCCCGGCCACATCGAGCAGGCCGTTGGTGCGGACCCGGGTGGCCAGCAGCGACTGGTGCGCGTCGCGGAAGGTGGTGTCGGTGACGGCCACGCCTTCGCGGTTGCGCAGCCACTGCGCGAAGCCGTCCGGTCCCAGCTCGAGCAGCCGCTGCCGGGAGCCCGGCGGGGGCGGCACGGTCATGTCGAGGGCGGGCAGCTTGTCGTGCGGGTACACCTTGGTCGGCCGCGAGCCGTGCGGCTTGTTCACGGTGACGTCGGCCAGGTACTGCAGGATCTTGGTGCCGCGGTCGGCCGAGCTCTTGAGGGTGAGCAGCTGGGGTCGCTCGTCGATGAACGAGGTGGTCACCCGGCCCGCGCGGAAGTCCGGATCGTCCAGCACCGCGAGCAGGAACGGGATGTTGGTCGTCACGCCGCGGATGCGGAATTCGGCGACCGCGCGCCGGGCGCGGGCCACCGCGGTGGCGAAATCGCGGCCGCGGCAGGTGAGTTTGACCAGCATGGAGTCGAAGTAGGCCCCGACCTCCGCGCCGACATTCGCACCGCCGTCCAGGCGCACGCCCGCGCCGCCGGGCGAGCGGTAGCCGGTGATGCGGCCGGTGTCGGGCCGGAACCCGTTGGCCGGGTCCTCGGTGGTGATGCGGCACTGGAGCGCCGCGCCCCGGATCTGGATGCCGTCCTGGCTCAGGCCCAGGTCCGCCAGGGTCTCCCCCGCGGCGATGCGCAGCTGCGACTGCACCAGATCGACATCGGTGATCTCCTCGGTCACCGTGTGCTCCACCTGGATTCGCGGGTTCATTTCGATGAACACGTGATTGCCGCGCTCGTCGAGCAGGAATTCCACGGTGCCCGCGCAGGAGTAGCCGATCTGACGGGCGAAGGCCACCGCGTCGGCGCAAATGCGTTCGCGGAGTTCGGGATCCAGATTCGGGGCGGGCGCGAGCTCGATCACCTTCTGGTGGCGGCGCTGCAGCGAGCAGTCGCGCTCGAAGAGGTGGATGACATTGCCCTGCTGGTCGGCCAGGATCTGCACCTCGATGTGGCGGGGGTTGACCACCGCCTGCTCGAGGAACACGGTCGCATCGCCGAAGGCGGATTCGGCCTCGCGCGCGGCGGCCTCGATGGATTCGCGCAGCTGGGCCGGATCGGTGACCCGCCGCATGCCACGCCCGCCACCGCCGGCCACGGCCTTGACGAACAGCGGGAACTCCATGGACTCCGCGGCGGCCATCAGCGCGTCCACATCGGCGGACGGTTCGCTCGAGCGCAGCACCGGCAGTCCGGCGGCCTTGGCGGCGGCGATGGCGCGCGCCTTGTTACCGGTCAGTTCGAGGACCTGGGCGGACGGGCCGATGAAGGTGATGCCCTCGCGTGCACAGGCGGCGGCCAGGTCCGGGTTCTCCGACAGGAAGCCGTAGCCCGGGTAGATGGCGTCGGCACCGGCGCTCTTGGCGGCCTTGATGATCTCCTCGATCGACAGGTACGCCCGCACAGGGTGGCCGGGCTCACCGATCTGGTAGGCCTCGTCGGCCTTGAGCCGGTGCACGGAGTTGCGGTCCTCGTACGGAAAAACCGCGACGGTACCGATGCCGAGTTCGTAGGCCGCGCGGAAGGCGCGAATGGCGATCTCGCCGCGGTTGGCGACCAGGACTTTGGAGAACATGGGTAGAAGGTACCTGCCCGGAGATACGGATCGGGCATCGAAGTCCCGTTCGGTGCAATCTTCACAGGACGGACTTCCCGCTTGCGAATTTGTGTTAATCACCGCGATACATCCCTGCCGGTGAGGGTTGCGTCGCTCCGACCACGGAATTTGCCGTCATGCTAAGGATTGCGGCCCCGCGGCCAACCGCGGCGCGGGCGCGCGCCGAGACATCCCGGTGGCCGGATTGCCGCGCGATCGTGTCCGAGACCACACCCCCGGCGGCCAAAGCCGCGCGAGAAGGCTTGCGCGCCGGTAAAATCCGGCGCGAGGAGGGGACGGTGACATCGTTCGCGTGGCGCGCGCCGCTGCTGTGCGGTGTCGCGGTCGTGCTCGCCGCCGCGACCGGCTGTACCACCAGCGTTCCCGGGCAACCGGTGCGGCAGCAGACCGATCCGGGCAGCCTCGAGGTCGGCAACTATCAGGTCACGCCGCGCGTGGTGGGAAATGCCAAGACCGACAAGCAATCCCGCATCCGCGAGTCACAGCGGCTGTCGGACTACGTGGCGCTGCCGTTCGAGGCCGACAGGGACTACGCCTACGAGTGCTCCAACGACGTCCGCCCGCACATCGTCACCAATCACAAGGGCCTGGGTGACATCCTCATCAACGACACCTTCGACGAGGTTGCCCACGATCTGCAAGGCGGCTGGGTCGATACCTGGTGCACCGGATCCGATTCCGACGACAAGCACCGCAGGCTGAGCATCGCGGTGCTGGAGTTGCCGGACGCCGGGCGGGCCGCGGCCGTCGGACCCGCGCTCGAGCACGACGACTTCACCTACAACGTCGACAACCGAGCCGTCACCCTGCCGAAATACCCTGGCAGCAAGGCGCATTGGCGGCCGAACGTGGCCTCGATCGGCTCCTGGACCGTGCACGATCGCTATGTGGTGTTCATCAAGGTGGTCGACGAGATGGCCGCCGCGCCGGACCTGGCCGACCTGAGCGCCCGGACCGAACGGATGCTGGACGTGGCGCTGCCGCTGCTGGACCGGTTCCAGCCCACGCCCGCGGACAAGTTCGAGCACCTGCCGCTCGATCCGGACGGCATTCTCGGCCGCACCCTGCCGACGAATCCCGAGGAGCCCATGCGGCCGGACCCGGACGGGGTGTACACGGGCCGTGGTGCGCTGCAGAGCCTGACCGACAGCGACCTCGATTTCCTGACGGTCGGCGACATCGACCTGGTCGGCTACGGCGACGCGCTGGTGTTCCACAGCCGGACCGGGACGGCGGCCCGGGCGTTGTGGGGCCGATGGGATCCGTCCAAGGACACCTCCGGCGATCGCCGGAGTATCGCCCCACCGCCGGGTTTCCCCGGCGACATCGGCTGTTTCGCGGTGCTGGACCACGGAAATGTGGTCGCCAACCAGTGCAACTTCCACGTGGACCGGTACACCGTGCAGGTCGGCGCCTTGAACGTGCCGGAGCTGTATCAGAAGACCTCGGCCGAATACGTGCTGGTGACGAGCAGGTGACGGCGTGAGGCGAATCAGCGAATTCCGCAGGCCGCGAACGGTTCTGTCGATCGTGACGGCGGTGACCGCAGTCCTGGTGGTGGGCATCGCGGCGGCGTCGTCGACGGTTCCGGGTCACCCGATTCCCGGCATGACACCGGCCGACTTATCGAAACTCGTTGTCGGACCGTATCCTTCGGCCCCGATCGAGTACGCCCCGACGTACTCGGTCGCCACCGACGCGTACCAGATCGAGTCGCGCCGCATGATGACCTATCTGGTCGGCCCGGACGAAATCGATCCGGACGTCACGTATCTGGGCGGAGCCCGGGTGCTGGACACCTCCGACGCGAACTTCGACGACACCAACGGGCCCTTCCCCAGGGCCTGGCAGGCTGTCGCGCAGAACAACCGGATGATCGCGGGCGCGTACATCTGGCGCAACAACAACAGTGTCCGGGCGCGCAAGCACATCACCCTGGCGGTCATGCGGTTCCCGACCGAGCAGGCCGCCCGGGCCGCGATCGACGGGTTTGCCGATGCGCTGGCCGCCCCTGGGCTGCACCCGATTCCGATCGACGGCGTCGACGCGCGGGCGTCGTCGATCACCGATGCCAAGGGGCAGGTCTTCGCGGTGCACGGCGTGTACGCAATCGTCGGCCACGCCGTGATCCCGCAGGCCGATCCCGCCGCACTGGGGGTGCGGCTGCGGACCATGGCTCAGGCCCAGCTCGCTCGGATGGCCGATCTGGCTCCCACGCCGCTGGAGGACCTCCCCGATCTGCCGATCAACCCCGGCAACATCCTGGGATTGACGCTGCCGAACAAGTACGACACCTCCGATGCCGACCAGTTGGGATGGAATTACGGCGGTGTCTACACCCCGGCGGGAGCCCTGCACTACGAACGCGACGGCGCCGCCGCCCGCAGGGCGTTCGCGGCGGCGGGGGTGGATCTGGTCGCCCGCAATGCCGCGACCGTCTACCGCACCCGGGACCTGGCGGCCGCCTTCGGTTTACAGGCCGCGCTGACCACGCTGGGCCGCGACGACGACGAATTCCCCAATCCGCCCGGCATCACCGACGCGCACTGTATCCAGCTCGACGAACCAGAGCCGATTCGCCAGTACACCTACATCTGCGCGGTCGTGTACGGCCGGTATGTCGCGGTGATCGGGACGGCGGCGCGTTTCAGCGGCGGGGCACCGGCCTCATTCCCGCAACGGGTGTCGGCGCAGTATTCGATGCTGGCCAAGGGCGGACAGTCATGACCACGGCACGCACCGGAACCGTGCCCGGCCGCCTGGCCCTGCTGACGCTGGCGGTCGCCCTCGCGGCGTCGTGCGGTTCCGACCACCGCGAACCCGCCACACCCGCCTCGAAGGCCGCGATCGTCGATGCCTCCCAACTGGATCCGGGCAACTACCCGGTCGTCCCGCGCGCGATCACGAACCAGAAGCCCGACATCACGGTGGGCGATCTCCTGCAGGAGTCGATCCGGATGGCCGAGCATGTGCCGCTGGCCCTGGACATCGACAACCGCCTGGTGTTCAACAATTCCGCGCACGCGATCACGGCGGACTACCCGCCTATCAGCATCGACAACTTCAATGACAAAGCGCCGGGCCTGATCTCGGGCTGGGAGTCGGGCGGGCGGCATCGGGCCGACACCACGCTCGGGCTGAACGTGGACATCACGGTGCTGCGGTTCGCGAAGCCCGAGCAAGCCGCGGTGGCCGCGAATTTCCTTGTCGGACTGGCCAACCCGGAGTACCCGGACAAGGGTCCGCTGCAGATTCCCGGGTATCCCACCGCCAGGGCCGCGCTGACCTCGCTCGAATATGTGAAGGCCACCTACGCGCAGGACGGCTACCTCTACTGGCTCTACGTCGAGGACGACCTCACGGTGCCCGACGGTCCCGGGGCCCTGCTGGACACGACGAAACTGGTGCTGGACAAGACGATCGAGGCCATGCGGGACTACCGGCCCACCCCGCTGGATCAGCTCGCGGGGCTGGCCACCGATCCCGAGGATCTGCTCGCCCGCACCCTGCCGGCGGGCAAGGGCCAGATCTGGGCGACCGAGGGACTGTACGGTCCCCACGCCGCCCTGACCCTCGACGATCGGCCGGCGGCCACCCGGCGCGCCTTCGACGAGAACGGGGTGGACCTGGTGGCGCACGCACTCAGCGGCCTCTACCGGGCCCGGGACGCGGCCGGCGCGCAACGGCTCACCGGCGCCTTCGTGGACGAGCTGAGCGACCGGTACAAACCCATCGACCCACCGCCCGGCCTGGCGACCGCCCGGTGCCTGCAGCTGAAGGACGAGAAGAACACCGCCGGAGCCAAATTCACGTGCTATCTGCCCTACGACCACTATGTGGCCGAGGTGTTCGCCGACCAGTCCCAGGATCTGCGCCAACGACTTTCGGCACAGTACGAGCTACTGGCATACGGGCACATCTGATGCCGGGCCGGGTGTGACGATCGTTGCTAAATTCGTAAGGGTCGGGATCCCGGCAGTGCTGAGGGAGGATGTCCATGCCGTTGCGGCCCGGCACGATCGTGGGCGGCCACCGGGTGATCCGCGTGCTCGGCAGTGGCGGGATGGGCACCGTGTATCTGGTGCAGGATCCGATGTTCCCGCGGCGGCTCGACGCACTGAAGGTGCTCAGCGCCGATCTGTCCCACGACGAGCACTACCGGGCGCGGTTCGAGCGCGAGGCGAATCTGGCGGCGGAACTGGATCATCCGAACATCGTCACGGTCTACGCGCGTGGCGAGGAGGACGGGCGGCTGTGGATCGCCATGCAGTACGTGCCCGGCACCGACGCCGCTGTGGAATTGAAGAAGAACCCCGCCGCCATGACGCCGCAGCGGGCGCTGCGCATCATCACCGAGGTCGGCAAGGCCCTCGACTACGCGCACCGGCGCGGGCTGCTGCACCGGGATGTGAAGCCCGCGAACTTCCTGCTCTCACCGGGTGAACCGGACGACAAGCTCGGCGGCGAGGAGCGGGTACTGCTCACCGATTTCGGTGTGGCCAAATCGATTACCGACGGCCGCGAGCTCACCGCCACCGACAGCCTGATGGCGACGCTGGCCTACGCGCCGCCCGAACGCCTGGTCGCCGGGCCGCTCGACCATCGCGGCGACATCTACAGCCTGGGCTGCGCGTTCGTGAAGCTGCTCACCGGCCGCACCCCGTTCCCGGTGACCTCCCTGGCCGAGGCCACCCTGGGTCACCTCCAGGAGCCGCCACCCGCGCTGAGCCCGCTGCGCCCGGATCTGCCGCCTGCGCTGGACGCGGTCATCGCCAAGGTGCTGGCCAAGGATCCGGACCACCGCTACGCCACCTGCCACGACTTCACCCATGACGCGGCGCTGGCCTTGCAGGGCCGGATACCTTCCGCCGCACCGGTTGTCGCGGCCCCGCCGATCGCCGTCCGCCCCAGTGCCGGGGACGAACCGCCGACCGTGTGGATCGGCTCGCTGCGGCCCGCCCCGCGCCGGCGGCGGTGGCTCGCTCCGGCCATCGCGGCGATCGTTGCGCTGCTCGGCATTTCGGGCGTCGCCGCCTTCCTGGCCAGCAACCACGAGTCCGGCGGCTCGACCGCCGCGACCACCACCGTGCACACCGATGCGCTGGATCAGGTCCGCTCCGCCCACCCCACCTTCCAGAACAAGACCGTCGCCGCGTTCAACTTCGGCGACGGCAGTCTCTCCGCCGACCTGGACACCAGCGATCAGGCGAAGTTCCTGGTGGACATCGGCTTTCGCTACAGCACCGACTACCGCGCCCAGCCCGGCGAGACGTCGCCGCGCCCCCTGTCCCCGTCCGACGCCTCGGTCCCCGACGTCGACGTCGTGATCGTCGTGCGTACCGACCAGCAGGCGGGCAACGGTGGCCTGCGCGGCCTGCCCAGCAGCTTCCTCTCCTCCAGCCTCAGCCACGCCAGGTTGGTGATCATCGACGATCCCGCCACCGTCCAGTCCTTCCAGACCTGGACCGACCGCTCCCCCGACGTCCTGGTCCAGAAGGTCGTGCCCGCGATCGTGAAGGTGCTCTGATCCGGCACCGGTCACGGTCCGCTGAATCGAGAGTTGTTGTGGCGCTTGATGGGCGGCCCGGCGCAGTTGCGCCACCGTGGTTGGCCGGACCCGCCGGCCCTGTTACGCTCCGGCCCGGACAGGAGGTCGAGGTGATCGGAAAGCAGTGGGGGGTCCGATGCCTGCTGGCCGTGGCCGTGCTGGTGCTCGCGGGATGCGGCTCGTCCCCCGCACCCCGAACCGACCCTGGCTCAACGCCTTCCGCGCACTCGAACCGGGATCTGTGCGTCCGGATGACCGACTTCTTCCACAACACGCTCGGCGTCCCCGACGCGCAGGTGGCCGAACTCAGCCAGGGCACCATCGATGCCGCCATCGGCATGACCGGATCCTGCTACCTGAACCTGCAACGCCGCGCCCCGTACGTCGCGTGGCTGACGGTGCGCAATATGCGCAAGCCCGACCACACCGACCCCACCGGTGACCGCTACCAGCGCCTGGACGGCTTCGGCGAGGACGTCTGGCGAACCCCCGACGACAGCTACCTGACCCGGGTCGGCACCTGGGAGGGCATGCTCGCCATCGACGACAAGATCGCCACAACGAGTTCGGTCCCGCTGCGGATGACGGATCAGAAGGTGCAGGACACCATTCAGTTCCTCATCGCGATCACCCGCGAGATGCAGTAGCGCCCGATCGTCGGGCGGCCGCCCTAGGCTGTCGGCATGACCGAGCAACCGCGACTGCGCTACCGCCTGATCACCGGCCCCGACGACGCGACCTTCTGTGAGCGGATCAGTGCACTGCTGGACGAGGGTTACCGGCTGTACGGCTCGCCCGCGGTGACGTTCGATGGCAACTCGGTCATCGCCGCGCAGGCGGTGGTACTGGGCGAGAAATGACGGACTCCAGCCCGTCGCCGATGCGACGCGCGGCCGCGGACAACTCCGTGAGGTAGTGGCGGCGTTCGGCGCGAGTGACGTCCTCGCGCAGGGGGCCGATCTGCAATTCCATGACCGCCCGGCCGCGGGCATCGAACACCGGGGCGCTCATGTAGCTCAGCGGCAGTGTCGCGTCGCTGTCGAATGTCTGTTGGTCGTAGGCGCTTCCGCCGAAGGTCGCCAACTGCGCCAGCACCTTTCCCCGCAGGTCCTTGCTCCCCGGATGTTCGGCGAGGTGATCGGCGACCTCGGAGAGGACCCGCAGGCCGGGCAGGCTGTCGGCTTCCAGCCGCCAGGCGCAGTAGCCGGCGCTCCGCAGGGTGTCGAGGACGGCGCGATATTCGTCACGTCGGTCGGCTCCTCGGGTATCGAGCCAATCCCGTTGGCGGGCCGCGCCGGTGTGGGCGATGATCGCGGCCCCCGCCGGCGCGAGCAGTGGAATCCGCACGCCCGACTCCATTCCCACGGTGAGGCGGTCGCGGGTGACGGCGACGAACTTCAGGTGACCCCCGCTGAGCGCGGTCAGTGCCGCACCGCAGTCGACGCAATCGGCCAGCCTCGCCAATTCCCGGTCCAACCAGGCACGATCTTGCTGGCCGGCGGCGGCCCGCGCCCCGACGGAGGCGAGCCGCGCGCCGAGTTCATAGCTCAGATCGGGGAGCCGGCGCACCCACCCGCGTTCGGCCAGCGCTGCCAGGATCGCTCCGGTGGTGGAGCGGTTCAGGTCCAGGCTGTCGGCGATCTCGGCCGAGGTGAGCGAGTCGCGTTGGGCGGCGAGCAATTCCACGATGGAGATCACGCGCTGGGTGGGCGGTGAGCTCTCGGTCTTGCCAGTGGGCACGCAGGTCTCCTAGCCTGAGCCGCGGCACAAATAGCCGCACGGCTGAGTACGAATAATTGCACCGAGGAGCAGGGCATGGCAACCACCGGGACACAGGGGCCGATCGGGTCGTGATCGCGGATTTTGCCGACCACTGGCTGCTGTACTGCTCCATCCCGCTCGTCGCCGCCCTCATCGGCTGGGTGACCAAGATCGTCGCCGTGCAGATGCTGATGTATCCGCTCGAATTCAAGGGCATCCCACCGTGGCTGGGCTGGCAGGGTGTCATTCCGCGCTCCGCGCCGCGCATGGCCACCATCGCGGTCGATCTCATGTTCGGCAAGCTCATCGATCCGCAGGACATCATCGCCCGCATCGATGTCGCCGAGCTGACCACGCGGCTGCGCGAACCCCTCGACGTCGGTGTCGATTACATGGTCCGCGCCATGATGATGAAGCATCAGCCGCGGCTCTGGGTGAACATGCCCGACGCCGCCCAGCGCGCCATTATCGAACGCGCGCAACGGGATCTGCCGCAGCTGATCGAGGACATCGTCTACGACCTGCGCACCAATATCGACCAGGTGATGGATCTGCGCGGCATGGCCATCAGCGCGCTGGTGGACGACAAGTCACTGCTGGTGGAGATGGTGCGCCGGGTGGGCCGCAACGAGCTGCGCTTCATCGTGCGCTCGGGCCTGATCTTCGGCACCGTGCTGGGCTTCGTGCAGATGATCACCTGGGCGCTCACCCACTCCCCTTTGCTCATGCCCGCTTTCGGCGGTTTCACCGGATTGATCACCGATTGGCTGGCGTTGCAGATGATCTTCCGCCCGATCCGCCCAGTCGGTATCGGACCGTTCAAGTGGCAGGGCCTGTTCCACAAGCGCCGGGAGCAGGTCTGCACCGACTACGGCGATCTCATTGCCACCGAGATCCTCACCCCCGCACGCATTCTCGAGGCCGTCCTCAATGGCGAGCGCGCCGACCGATTGGCATCCCTGCTGAGCCGGCACGTCAGCGACTTCCTCGAACTGCAGACCGGCCCGGCCCGCCCGCTCATGCTGATGGTCGCGCGCGACAGCTACACCGCCCTGGAACGCGATGCGGTCACCTTCGTGCTCGATCACGTCAAGGCCGCCGCACACTCCGGTTTCGATCAGCACGCCATCGAGGCCCTCGATGTGCGCAACCTCGTCATCGAGAAGACGAAGCAACTCACCGACGACGAGTACGAGGGTCTGCTGCGCCCGGCGTTCAAACAGGACGAATGGAAGCTGGTGGCCATCGGCGCGGTGCTCGGGTTTCTGGTCGGCGAACTCCAGGTTCACCTGATTCTGGGGTGAGCCCGCCGATCTCGGCACACATTCCGGACCTCGTTCCTCCTCGGCGGCGTCGGGTTGGTCGTACCATAGGGATTCGCGCGCAAAACCGGCCATAGCACCGAATTCGCATGCTACGCAGGACGGCCGCCATGGTGAAGTGCCACGCAGAGTCGGCAAAGTTGCGGCGAGTCTCCTCAAATTGCGATGTTTGCGAAGCCGAATCGGTACCATCCTGCACGTGCGCAAGATGTATGCGGGCGCCCGACTACGGCGGTTGCGCGAGGAACGGCGGATGACCCAGGCGGCCTTGGCCAAATCCCTGGACCTGTCTCCCAGCTACCTCAACCAGCTCGAGCGTGATCAGCGGCCGCTCACCATTCCCGTGCTGCTGAAACTGAATTCCACCTTCGATCTCGATGTGCAGTTCTTCGCCGCGGACTCCGACGCGCGGCTGGTCTCGGACCTGCACGAGATCCTGGTGGAGGCCGCGGGCGGCAATGCCGCGCCGGTGGCCGAGGTCGAGGACCTGGCCACCCGCATGCCCGAGGTCGCGAAAATCGTTGTGGCCATGCACCGCCGACTACGCGCCGCGACCGACCAGTTGGATCTCTTGTCCTCCAAGGTGGCCACCCCCACCGGCGCACCCGGTGTCCCCATGCCCTACGAGGACGTGCGCGACTTCTTCTACGATCACCACAATCACATCGCCCAGCTGGATCTCGCGGCCGAGCGGCTGTTCGAGGAGAACGGGCTCACCATCGGCTCCCTCGACCGGCAACTGGCCCGGGTCGCCGAGGAACGCGCCGGGGTCACCGTCCTGGTCCGCGGCGACGGCGCCGATCCGAACATCCCCAAGCGCCGCTACGAGCCCGAGACCCGCACCCTCACCCTGGCCCGGCGGCTGCGGCCCGGGCAGCGCGCCTTCCAGATCGCCACCACCCTGGCCTTCCTGCTGCACGGCAGCCTGCTCGACGAGGTTCTCGACGAAAGTCCCTCGCTCACCGGCGAATCCCGCACCCTGGCCCGGATCGGGCTGGCCAACTACTTCGCCGGCGCGCTCATTCTGCCGTACAGCAAGTTCCTGCGCTCCGCCGAGGAGCTGCACTACGACATCGACCTGCTGAGCCTGCGCTTCGAGGTCGGCTTCGAGACCGTCTGTCATCGACTCAGCACCCTGCAGCGGCAGGGCCAGCGCGGGGTGCCGTTCTTCCTGATCCGCACCGATCGCGCGGGCAATATCTCGAAACGCCAGTCCGCCACCGCCTTCCACTTCTCCCGGGTGGGCGGCAGCTGTCCGCTGTGGGTGGTGCACGAGGCGTTCAACCATCCCGGCCGCATGCTGTCCCAGATCGCCGCCATGCCCGACGGGCGGCGCTACCTGTGGGTGGCCCGCACCACGGCGCCCACCCCGACCGGATTCGGCTCGGCCGGAAAGGAATTCGCCATCGGGCTGGGCTGCGACATCGAATACGCCGACCGGCTGGTGTATTCGCGCAGCCTGGAGCTGGACGACCCGGCCGCGGCCGCGCCCATCGGCGCGGGCTGCAAGGTGTGCGAGCGCCCCGGCTGCGCCCAGCGCGCCTTCCCGCAGATCGGGCGGCCGCTGGCGATCAGTGAGCACACCAGTTCGGATCTGCCGTATCCCCGCATGCCCCGCTGAGGTTCCCGCATCCGTAGCCGAGCCGCCGCTCGGCTACCGCCGAGTTCCCCTGTAGCGACACCGGCAATCTCGCCATGGCGCGATACCAGCTGCGGGCAATTCTCGCCGAATT
Source organism: Nocardia sp. NPDC101769 (assembly GCF_044766925.1). Classification (NCBI taxonomy): domain Bacteria; kingdom Bacillati; phylum Actinomycetota; class Actinomycetes; order Mycobacteriales; family Nocardiaceae; genus Nocardia; species Nocardia sp. NPDC101769. The sequence goes on from NZ_JBIWMX010000027.1 coordinate 93,518, forward strand.
TACCCAGGACGATCATGGACAATGTGATCGACGGCGCCATCGGCGCGGCCGTGGTCGACTACAACAGCGGCAATGGCGCTCGGCATGCTCGGCAGCTTCAAAGCACTGGATCTCCAGATCGCCGCCGCGGGCAACACCGAGGTGGTCGGAGCCAATATGCGCACCATCGATCAACTGGGCATCGAGGAGGACCTCGAGGTGTGAGAAAACGCCCGGCAGCATCCCTGTTCGCTCATACGGACGGCACCGCCGAATTCCGTACGGGCGAACGTGTCTGTGCCCGTAGTGAACCGTCGATCTTGAATCCCCATGACGGGTCACCGATTTGCAATCGATCGGGCGCGCTCCCAGCAGCTACCCGGTAGTGTGAACACCGTCGAACAATCGGTCATCCGGCTGTCTCCGGGTCCCGTGTTCGCATTCGTTCAGCCGATGCCAGACGGCGCTGTCCCGCATCGCGGACCCCGGCTGCTCTTCCTCGCCTCGCGTCCGAACCGACCTGTGAAAGGACGAAAGGAACCGCCCCCATGATCACCCAGGCAGATCTGCCCGCAGGACTCCAGCTGCGGACGAGCGCGGCCGGCGGCCCCCAGGGCAGCTCCGTCCAGGTCGGCTACTGGCCCGGCCGCGGCATCGTGGTCGCTCACAGCAAGGAAGGCCGCAACGGAGCGGTGCTGCTCTTCACGGTCCGGGAGTGGGAAGCCTTCATCCAGGGCGTGAAGGCCGACGAATTCCCCGCCGCCGGCTGACTTTCCGGACACGCCGCACCCACCTGTCCGCTATGGGCACTCGAGACCGGCCGGTCCCACGGAATACGACGGCGAGGGTCGGGACGGGTTAGGTTCGGTGGCTGTGGCGTTCGAATACCGGGTTGGCGACATCCTCGAGCTGTCCTGTCCGTTCACCGATGCGCGGGTGATCGAGCTGACGGCGGAGGATGTCTTCGTCGAATGGCCGTGGTGGGCCGTGGATCCGGCGAGCGACGGGGTGCGGTGGAACGGCGTGGTGGCGGTGGCTGCCGGACCGGACACGCCCGGATGGGAACGGGAAGTGTTCCGGATCCAGCCCGCGGCGGCGGAACTCACCGCGGAGGCCGGCTGCCGCATCGGGATTCCGCCGACCGTCGTACACGTCGTCGCCGTGCGGCACTTCGATCCGCCGCGCGTGACGGGGTGGCTGCCGCGGCCGCGACGGGAGGTCGTCTACCTGCGCGCGGGACAGTCCTTCGATCCGGAGCTCGACGATCAGGGCGCCGTGTTCGATCCCGAGGACGACATCCCGCGGCGCGTCGAATTACGGTTCCGCCCATACGCCTTCCTGGAGATCGGCGACGAGGTCGCCGACGCCGGCGGGCGCGCGTGGCGCTTCGGCGGACCCTGGACCTGGCAGCCGTTCGACGGGGCCGAACCCGGCCGGCCCACCTGGCCGCTGCTGCTGCTCACCCGCGACGGCGACAGCGATGACGCGGCCGCGGTCGACGTCACCGAGGCCACGCTCAGCGGCTCGCACGACGAAGAACTCGCCCGGTGGCGCGAGCTGGCGCAGCTGACCCCGGAGCCCACGGACGGCTGACCCGTCAGGACTTGGCCAGAAACTCCAGGCGTTCGCCGTCCACGGCCGCGCGCATCATGCTCGCCAGGCCGGGATGGTTCCGCAGGCCCGGATCGGACTCGACGATCTCGCGCGCCAGCTGCTGTGCGGCCGTGATGACTTCGAGGTCGTCGAGCAGCGACAGCAGGCGCAGGCTGCGAGCCGTGCCCGACTGCGCCGCGCCCAGCACATCGCCCTCGCGGCGCTGCCGCAGATCCAGCACCGCCAGTTCGAAACCGTCGGTGGTGCCCGCGACCGCCTCCAGCCGGGCCATGGCCGTTCCCATCGGATTGGTCTCGGTGATGAGCAGGCACAGGCCCGCGTGCTTGCCCCGGCCGACGCGGCCGCGCAGCTGATGCAGCTGGCTCACGCCGAAACGGTCCGCGTCGACGATCACCATGACCGTGGCATTCGGGACGTCGACACCGACCTCGACCACCGTGGTGCACACCAGCACATCGATCTCGGCGTCATTGAAGGCCCGCATGACGCGGTCCTTCTCATCGGCCGGCAGGCGACCGTGCAGCAGGCCCACCCGTAGTTCCTTGAAGGCCCCGGAACCGAGCATCTCGTACATGTCGACCGCCGAGTGGGTGGTGGGCCCCTCCTTCTCCTCCTCGGCTTTCGCCTTGCGGCCCTTGCCCTTTCCGTTCTCCTCCTCGTCGCCGATGCGCGAGCACACCACATAGGCCTGACGGCCCTGCGCCACCTCCTCGCCGATGCGCTCCCACGCCCGATCCACCCACGCCGGTTTCACCTTGGCGGGAACGACTTTCGAGGTGATCGGGGAACGGCCGCGCGGAAGCTGGGTCAGCACAGAGGTTTCCAGATCGCCCAGCGTGGTCATGGCGATGGTGCGCGGAATCGGGGTGGCGGTCATGACCAGCAGGTGCGGGCTGGCGGCGTCCTTGGCCTTGGCGCGCAGGGCATCCCGCTGCTCCACGCCGAAGCGGTGCTGCTCGTCGACCACCACCATGCCCAGATCGAAGAACTCCACATTGTCCTGGATCAGGGCGTGCGTGCCGATCACCAGGCCCGCCTCGCCGGTGACCGCGTCCAGCAGGGCCGCCTTCTTCTGGCCCGCCGACATGGAGCCGGTCACCAGCACCACCTTGGTGGCCTGGTCGGCCGCACCCAGCTCCCCGGCGTTGCCGAGATCGCCGAGCATCTTCGTCAGGGACCGATAGTGCTGCGCCGCAAGGACTTCGGTCGGCGCGAGCAGCGCGCACTGCTGGCCGTTGTCCACCACCTGCAGCATGGCATGCAGGGCCACGATGGTCTTGCCCGAACCCACCTCACCCTGCAGCAACCGGTGCATGGGATGGCTGCGCGACAGGTCGGCGGAGATCTCGTCGATGACCGTGCGCTGGCCCTCGGTCAGCTCGAACGGCAGCCGCTTGTCGAAGGCGGCCGCGATGCCGTCGGTCCGCGGCGGGCACGACTTGGCGGCCCGGCCCTCCACCTGATGGCGGCGCTCGGCCAGCACCAGCTGCAGGGCCATGGCCTCGTCGAAACGCAAACGGCCGCGGGCGGCCTCGATATCGGCCTTGTGCTCGGGTAGGTGGATCAGGCGCAGCGCGTCGGAGACCGGCAACAGCGCGTGCTCGGTACGCAGTGCTTCCGGCAGCGGATCGTCGATAGGGTCGAGCTGGTCGAGCACCTGACGGATGCAGCGCAGCAGATCCCAGCTCTGCACCTTGGCCGTCGACGGATACACCGGGATGAACTCGCGCTCGAAGAACGAGACATCCACTCCCCCCGCGCCTTTCGCGCTCTGCGCCAGGCCGCGCAGCGCGCCGCCGCCGCGCACGGTGGTGAGGCCCTCGATCGACCCGTCACCCTTTTCCGGCAGGATCAGATAGTCCGGGTGCGAGAGATTCCAGCGGTCGGGCCGCCACCAGTGCACGGTGCCCGACATCATGGCCCGCACACCCTCTTTCACCAGATAGCGCACTTTGTCGCCATTGAAGAAGGTGATCTCCACCGGGCGCGCGCCACCGGTGTCCAGGTTCACCTTGAGCAGGCTGCCGCGCCGATTCTTCATGGGCCGCAGCTCGGTCTTGGCGACCCGGCCCATCACCGTGATGTGCTGGCCCTCCTCGGGCGCCTCCTCGGTGAGTGGCTGCCCCTGGGTGGCGTAGCGCAGCGGATAGTGCCGCAGCAGGTCCTCCACCGTCTGCATGTCGAAGTGTTCCTGCAGCCCCTCGGCCGCCTTCACCCCGAGCACGTGGTCGAGCCGATCCGCCAGTGTCGCCATCTATTCCACCCCGATCTGCACCAGGTCACCGGCCTGCCCGCCCGGATACACCACCACTTCCACACCCGGGAAACCCGCGGCCACATGCCCGGCCAGATCTGCGGAAAGTCCTTCCGGCGCATCGCATCCGATGAGCATGGTCACCAATTCCCCACCCAGCCCGAGCATCCGGTCCAGCAGGGTGCGCCCCGCCGCCCGCACATCCGAATCGATCACTACCACATCGTGGCCCACCAGCCCGAGCCCGTCCCCCGCCTCGCACATCCCGACCATGGTCAGCGCCCGCTCCGGCGCCATTCGCAAAGCCCCCCACCGTGTCCCGGCCGCCGCCTCCGACATGGCGAACGCGTCGTCCGCCGCGGCCCGCCCCGTATCGTGCATGGCCAGCGCCGCCAGCCCCTGCACCATCGACCCGCACGGCAGCATCAGCACCTCCCGCTGCCCGTCCCGCGCCGCCACGCTCACCGCCACCAGCTCGTGCGCGGGCAGCGCCCCGTTCGGCAGCACCAGTACCTCCCGCTGCCGGACCGCACGAATCGCTTCGAGGAGCACGTCCGCCGTCACCTCCCCCTCCAGCACCACCGCACCCGCGTCCTCGAACAGCCGCACCGCGCCCACCCCGGTCGCCACCGCCAGAATCGCCCGATCCGTCCCGCCGAGAGCGTGGGGGGACACGGTCAGCGTCTCGATGCGAATCCCACTCAGCGCCCCCGTCTCCAGCCCGGCCTCGACCGCCGCGCCCGCATCGGCGCAGTGCACGTGCGCGGACCAGGTCTGCGACCCGTCCCCCACGACGACCACCGAATCCCCCAGCGCACCGAGCCGATCCCGGAGGGCGGCGATCCGCCGCTCATCGGTCCCGCGCACCAGGAACATGACCTCGTAGTGCGGTGCGGCCACCCCCGCTCGGCCGACCGAGCCGCTCACAGCCGAATCCACTACCGCGACAACCGGATTCGACGCCGTCACGCCAGGCGTCTCCGGCCCCGCGCCCGGAATGCCCGCGTCGAGATCGCCCGTGGCGCTCACGACTGTCATCGCGGATTCCCGCTGCTCCGGTGCGCCGCGGCGGTAAGCCGGTCGCGTCGGTGCGCTGCCCCCGGCCGCCGCCACCAATTCGTCCAGCAGAACCAGCAATCCGCGCGCCCCAGCGTCCACCACCCCGGCCTCACGCAGCACACCCAACTGCGCGGGCGTCTCCCCCAATGCCTTGGCCGCTCCATCGGCCGCCGCCAGCGCCACCGCGACCAGCTCCCGCTCCGTACAGTCGGACGCCCGCTCGGCAGCCCGATCCAGCACCGTGAGCATGGTCCCCTCGACCGGAGAACTCAGTGCCTCCCGCACCAGCCGTGCGGCCTGCCGCAATGCCACCCGCAGCGCCCGCTCGGTCAACGGCCCGGTGACCACCGCGTCCGCTATCCCGCGGAGCACCTGAGACAGGATGATCCCCGAGTTTCCCCGCGCTCCGATGGTCGCCGCTTTGGCCATGGCCGCGGTAACCGCGTGAGCGGACACCTCCGGCTCGTTCGTGTGCACCGCCTCGGCTTCCGCGTGCACGGCCTCGGCCCCGTGGACGGCTGCCCGCATGGTGCCGAGCAGATTGGTGCCGGTGTCGGAGTCCGCGACGGGGAAGACATTGAGGGCGTTGATCTCGTCCCGGTGGCGTTCCAGGGCGGTCAGGGCGAGCCGGCCCCACCTCAGCAGGGCAGTTCCATCCAGGCCCTCGTGACCGTCGAGCGCGTCCGCTACCCCGGGCACCGTCACCGTCCTCTCACGTCGTGGAATCCCGGCCGCCAGCCTAGTCGGGGCGACCGACACCACGCCGCCACCTGGCATTCGTACAGCGCATACGGAACCGTGCACGGGGGCTGATTGGACACGCCCGGGCGAGGTTGGCTACTCTTGTGCGGTTGCCTCACGCAGGCACGGTCCTGCCCTCTCAGGTATCGGCCCGCGTTCACCAGCAATTCGCTGGTAGGTACGTCCAAGACATTAGGCTTTCGGACACGCTGCGCACCGTGCAGCGCGTCCCACTATGACATGAAGGAGCTCGCGACTATGGCTGCCGTCTGTGACGTCTGCGCCAAGGGCCCCGGCTTCGGTAAGTCGGTTTCGCACTCGCACCGGCGCACCAACCGTCGCTGGAACCCGAACATCCAGACCGTGCGCGCCCAGGTTGCCCCGGGCAACACCCGCCGCATGAACGTCTGCACCTCCTGTCTGAAGGCGGGCAAGGTCGTTCGCGGCTGAATCAGCTTTTCCACAGAAGCCCCGGCACCCGGAATGGGTGGTCCGGGGCTTTTGTCATCAATGGGAGGACGCATGAGCGAATGGCAGGTGGTCCCGCTCGGGCCCGAGCATGCCCACAGTCTCGGGGCCTGCCATGTCGCCTGCTGGCGTGAGGCGTATCAGGGCCTGATCCCCCAGCACGTGCTGGACGCCTTCGATGTGGATCAGCGCGCCGCGGCCTGGGACCGGGTCCGGGTGAAGTATCCGGGGCACGTGTGGGTCGCCGTCGTCGACGACACCGTGGTGGGATTCGCGGCCGCCGGCCTCGCGGCCGAGGAGAACTCGCCCACGCCACGGGAACTCAATGCCATGTACGTGCGTGCTGCCTACTACGGCACCGGCCTCGCCGACGATCTGATGCGCACGGTGCTGTCGGACGACGCCGACACCTCACTCTGGGTGTTCGAGGAGAACCCGCGCGCGCAGGCCTTCTACAAGAAGTACGGCTTCGAACTCGACGGGGAACGTCGAGTCGAAGCCTTCACTCCCGCAATGCAAGTGCGGATGGTGCGCCGGGCGCCGCGCGACGAGGACCGGCGCCCGACGCCCGGGATCACGCCGCGCCGTTGATGCAGTCCACCTGCTGGCTGATCGACTGCACCACGCACGCCAGGCGCGAGGTCACATTCGACGACAGGCCGCTCACGCTATTGGTGTCGAGCAGGCTGCCGACCGGGGTGACCGTGGTGGTCTTCGCGTCGGGGACGTACGGGTCCAGCGTCAACGGCTCGGCGTTCGCGGCGGCCGGGACTGCGGCCAGCGCCGCGCCCGCGGCCAGCGCGACGAAAACACCACGGGCAGTCTTCTTCTGCATACACATGCTCCTGAATCAGGTAACGGTTCAGCGCTACGGCAGACGCCAGTCCACCGGCGCGGCCCCTAGGGTACCCAGCAATTCGTTGGTTCGGGAGAAAGGCCGAGAACCGAAGAATCCTCGCGAAGCCGACAGCGGTGAGGGATGGGCGGATTCGATGTACGGAGTGCTGCCCAGCATGGGCTTCAACGTCGAGGCGTCGCGGCCCCACAGAATCGCCACCAGCGGCTGGTCCCGGGCCACGAGCGCCCGAATTGCCTGCTCGGTCACCGCTTCCCAGCCCTTGCCGCGATGCGAGGCCGGCTGGCCCGGCTGCACGGTCAGCACTCGGTTCAGCATCAGCACCCCCTGATCGCACCACGGCGACAGATCACCGTTGGACGGCGTCGGGAAGCCGAGATCCTTGGAGTACTCCGAGTAGATGTTCGACAGACTGCGCGGGATGGGCGAAACATCCGGGGCCACCGAGAAACTCAGCCCCACCGGATGGCCCGGAGTCGGATACGGATCCTGGCCGACGATGAGCACCCGCACCTTGTCGAACGGCCGCTGGAAAGCCCGCAGCACGTTCTCCCCCTTCGGGAGATAGCCACGCCCCTCGGCGTTTTCGGTTCGCAGGAATTCACCCATCGCGGCAATGCGGTCGGTCACCGGCTCGAGGGCCTCGGCCCAGCCCGTATCGATGACTTCCGACAGTGGTTTCGCACCCATGTCGGGAAAACTTATCGTGTCGAGTTTCATCGCGGTACCGGACCCGGCTATGCGAAGGATTCCCAACCGCCCGGTCCGGACCGGAGGGTGCCGTCGACGGTGACGCCCGCGCCTGCGCGGACCTGTCCGATGCGCACCCAGCCCTCCGGCAAATCGCCCGAATCGGCGAAAGTCGCTGCGAATGCGTGGTCCTCGCCGCCCACCAGAATCCAGTCGAGGGGGTTGACGCCCAGTGCCTTCCCCACCGCCGCCAGCCCGGGATCGGCCAGCGCCGCCGTCGCCAGATCGATGGCCACACCGGAGGATTCGGCGATATGCCCGAGATCGGCGAGCAGCCCGTCCGACACATCGGTCAGCGCGGTGATCTCCGCGGCGTCCGGCAGCTCCAGCACCGCCGCGTAGGGCGGCCGCGGAACCCGGTGCGCGGCAACCGCGTCCGCGAACTCGGCGGCATCGGCCCCGGCCGTCAGCACCGCCAGCCCCGCGGCCGACCAGCCCAGCCGCCCGGCCACCGCCACCACGTCGCCCGGCCGCGCCCCCGACAGCTTGATGGGCGCCCGGCGCGGATCGCCGAACGCCGTCACCGAAATGATCAGCAGCGGGCTGCGCACCATGTCACCGCCCGCGATGGAGGCTCCGGCCCGCCCGGCCTCGGCCCACATGCCGTCCGCCAGCGCGCGCACGAATTCGACCGGGGTGTCCGACGGGCAGCCCAGGCCCACCACGAAGGCGCTGGGCACCGCGCCCATGGCGACCACATCCGCGGCGTTCTGGGCAATGGCCTTGCGGCCGATATCGTGCGCGCTCGACCAGTCGGTGCGGAAGTGCCGGTCCTGCACCAGCATGTCGGTGGTCACCACGAACCGGCCCTCGGGCGCGGCGATCACCGCCGCGTCGTCGCCCGGACCGAGCAGCACCCCGGGCGTCTGCGTCCGCCCCTGGTTCACCAGCGCGATGAGCCCGAATTCCCCGAGCTCGCCCACGGTGCGGGCGGCCGGAACGGACTGCGGCCTGCTGCTGGCGGTGATGGCGGTCTCCTTCGGGACGAGTGTGATGCGGACGCCTGACCGCTCGACGGTACCCTCGAACCCGCAATCGACGACCAGCAGCCGGGACGCGTGCCCGGCACGCCACGATCGGGGACCGACGACCGGATGAGCAACGACACCCGCGGCACCGAACCGGACACGACTCCGGAGCGCACCGACGCGACCGACGCCGACGCGGCGAAGGCTGCCGACGCCACGGCGGCGGAGACCACGGACGCTACGGCGGGAGAGACCGCCGACGCCGCGAAGTCGAAGGACTCGGACACCTCGGCGTCGAAGGACTCGGACACCTCGGCGTCGAAGGACTCGGACACCTCGGCGTCGAAGGACTCGGACACCTCGGCGTCGGACTCGGACGACACGGGGTCGAAGGATTCAGACGCAGACGCCGTCGAAGAGGCTGCGGCGAGCCAGGAATCGGACGACGGCTATCAGGTCCGCCGTTCCCCCGCGCTCATCGCCACCGCCGTCGCCCTCCCCGTCGCGCTGGTCGTCGGCCTGCTCGTCATGGGCGTGCTGGCCAATCGTCATCACAGCCGCGACCCGCTGGTCCTGGGCGCCGTGCCCGCGCCGACCGCGTCCGGCCCGGAGTGCGCCGCCCTGATGCCCGCGCTGCCCGACAAGATCGGCGACTACACCACCTCCGAGCTGGTGCAGCCCGCGCCGCCCGCCACGCACGCCTGGCAGCTGCCGGACGGCGGCGATCCCATCGTGGTGCGCTGCGGCCTGGATCGGCCGCTGGAGTTCGTCAAGTCCTCGAGCATGAACCAGATTCAGACCAGCAGAGCGGCCAGTGGGGACACCGGCGTCAACTGGTTCGAGGTGCGCGACCAGACCAGCGGTGTCACCTCCGGCACCTACTGGGCGGTGGACCGGGGCGTCTATATAGCGCTGACCATGCCCGACAATGCCGGACCCGGTCCGCTGCAGGACATTTCGGCGGCCATCCAGCAGACGATCCCGCAGAAGCCGATCGACCCGAACCCGATCCCGAACTGACGGCAGCCGGACCGACAGATATATATCTGTCGGTGCGTGCTCCATCCGTCAGAGCTTGCGGAGGATGGCCTTCCCGGCAGTGAGGTCGACATCCACGCCCTCGTCCCCGTCGCCCGGATTCTCCCGGTGCATCAGCACCGACTGCCGCTGCTCCATCTCGTGCCGCTTGGCGGAGTTGAACGCCGCGTCGAACTGCTCCAGGCCGATGGCTGCCGCGCTGCGGTCACCGTGCTCGGCCCGCATCCACGGCAGCGCGGTGCGCCCGGTCACCCTGCGGAAGGCCACATCGGCGAAGGCCACCGCGATGATCAGCAGTGCCAGGCCGGGAATCGTCAGAGCCACGATCACCTGATCGAGGCTACGCGCGGCCCGAGGCGGCCGCCGTCGCTCGCAGGTCGCATACGAACGGCCCGGTCCCTCATCCGAATTGATGAACCGGCCGCCGGAGGTGCGGTCAGCGCAGGCCGGTGCCGCGCGCGCGAGCCGTCTCGATGAGGGTGCTCACCAGCGTCCGGTTGTCGATGCCGGTGGCCTCCCACATGCGCGGGTACATGGAGATGGCGGTGAACCCGGGCATGGTGTTGATCTCGTTGATGACCGGCCCCTCGGCGGTCACGAAGAAGTCGACGCGGGCCAGGCCCTGGCAGTCCAGCGCCCGGAAGGCCTGCACCGCCAGCTCGCGGATCTGCTGGGACGCATCGTCGTCCAGCTTGGCGGGGACGTCGAACTCGCAGACGTCGTCGAGGTACTTGGTGTCGAAGTCGTAGAACTCGGGCGCCTCGGCGTCGTCCTCCGGCATCCGGATCTCGGCCACCACGCTGGCTTCCACCCGGCCGTCCGGGAATTCCAGGACGCCGCACTCGACTTCGCGTCCGACGATGCCGGCCTCCACGATCACCTTCGGGTCGTGGCGGCGCGCGGTCTCGATGGCGGCGTCGAGCTCGTCCCAGCTGTCCACCTTGGTGATGCCGATGGACGACCCGCCGCGGGCGGGCTTCACGAAGACCGGCAGCGCCAGGCGGGCCCGGTCGGCGTCGGCGACCGTCGCTACCCCGGGCCGCAGCACCACCTGCACACCGATCGGAAGACCTTCGGCCGCAAGGAGTTTCTTGGTGAACTCCTTGTCCATCCCGGCCGCGCTGGCCAGCACGCCCGGACCGACATAGGGCAGTTCGGCCAGCTCCAGCAGACCCTGCAGGGTGCCGTCCTCACCGAAGGCGCCGTGCAGCACCGGGAACACCACGTCCACGGCGCCCAGCACGGTGTCGGCGCCGTCCAGCGGCACCAGGGCGCCGCCGCGCGAGGGATCGGCGGTCAGCGCCAGCGCGGTGCCCTGCTCGTCGACCGTGGGTAGCGCCCGATCCTGCGCGGACAGCGCCCGCGGATCCGCGTCGCCGAGCACCCAGGTGCCATCGCGCGTGATGCCGATCGGAACCGCCTCGTACCGTTCGGGATCGAGGCTCGCCAGCACGGTGCGTGCCGAGACACACGACACCCCGTGCTCGTTGCTGCGGCCGCCGAACACCACCGCCACCCTGGTCCTGTTGGTCATGCCCCGAACCGTACCCGGTCGAATATGGCGGCAGTGTTACACGGTTGCCCCTACCAGAGGCAGGTCATTCCGATTTCAGGCGGCGGCCCTGCAACTGCCCGACCGCCTCGGCCGCCGACAGCCCCTCGTGGCACACCTGGTGCACGGCATTGGTGAGCGGCATTTCCACCCCGTGCGCCGCGGCCAGCGCCCGCACCGATGTGCAGGACTTCACACCCTCCACGACCTGGCCATGAGTGGCCTGCAGCGCGGTCTCCATGGTGCCGCCCGCACCCAGCGCGTGCCCGAAGGAGCGATTGCGTGACAGCGGCGAGGTGCAGGTGGCCACCAGATCGCCGACACCCGCCAGCCCCGCGAAGGTGACCGGCTCCGCGCCCACGGCCACCCCGAGCCGGATGATCTCGGCCAGCCCGCGGGTGATGAGGGTGGCGATCGAGTTGTCACCCAACCCCATTCCCGAGGCGATGCCGCAGGCCAGCGCGATGACGTTCTTGCAGGCACCGCCGATCTCGCAGCCGATCACATCGGAGTTGGTGTACGGCCGGAAATAGCCGGTGGCACAGGCGTGCTGGACCGCCTCGGCCCGCGCCACGTCCGAGCAGGCCACCACGGTCGCGGCGGGCTGGCCGGCCGCGATCTCGTGCGACAGGTTCGGGCCCGACAGCACTGCGATCCGGCTCGGATCCGCGCCACTGACCTCCGCGACGACCTGGCTCATGCGCAGCAGGGTCCCGGTCTCGATGCCCTTGGCCAGACTCAGCAGGGTGGCGTCGGCCGGAATCAAATCCTTCCAGGCCGCGAGATTGGTGCGCAGCGACTGTGACGGCACCGCCAGCACCACGATGTCGGCCCCGTCCAGTGCAACGGCGGGGTCATCGGTTGCGGCCATCGGCGGCAGCGGGACATCCGGCAGATACCAGGGATTGCGATGCTCGGTGGCAAGCACTTTGGCCACCTCCGGCCGTCGAGCCCACATGGTGGTCTCGGTTCCCGCGTCCACCAACACCTTCGCGAACGCGGTCCCCCACGACCCCGCGCCCAACACCGCTGCCCTTGCCATCTGCTCAATATATGCGTGTGTGATCGGAGCCATGCCGTTGTGGCATCTCCTGGAATTCGACGCCGCTCACACGGCCGTCACTTACGAGTGGGAAGATTCGGACATGTTGGCACCCAGACGTGGTTCGACCCACAAGTTCGCGGCCCGCCTCGGTTCTGGACTGCGCTCCGCCGCCCCGCGCTTGGAGCGGGGGAGCGAAGCGGAGGAGCGGAGGAGGGAAGAACCGAGGTAACAGGGCCGCGAACAGCCCAGAGCGAAGCGGAGCGCAATTGGACACAGTGCACGCGGTCATCGCGGTCAAGAATCTCGGACTCGCCAAGAGCCGGCTGTCCGATGGGCTGCCCGCGCATCAGCGGCCGCGCCTGGTGCTGGCCATGCTGTCGGACACGGTGACCGCCGCGGCCGCCGCCCGCGGGGTGGCCTCGGTGACGGTGGTGACCCCCGATCCGGCGGTCGCCGATCTGGTTCGCGAACTGGGCGCGACGGTCCATCCCGAACCCGCCGCGATCCCGCCGCACACCAGCGGACTGAACGCCGCCCTGACCGCGGGCGCAGCCGCGGTGCGGAAGGCCCACGGCCCGGTCGATCTGCTTGCCCTGCAAGCGGATCTGCCCGCGCTGCGCCCGGCCGAACTCTGCGACATGCTGGCGAGCGCCGGGCATCAGCGCTCGGTGGTCGCCGATCACGAGGGCAGCGGCACCGTCGCCCTGCTGGTGCGCGGCGGATCCGCCGCGCTGAACCCGCTTTTCGGTCCGGACTCCGCCCGCCGTCATGTCGCCGGCGGCGCGGTGGAGTTGCTGGGCGAGTGGCCCGGGCTGCGGCAGGACGTCGACACCGCCGCGGATCTCGAGCGCGCTGCCGCGCTCGGGGTTGGCAGAGCCACCGGCGCGCTGCTGCATGAAATCGGCGTGTCGCAGGCGTGTCGAGGAATCGAAGATATGTACCGAGCCGGGTCCTCACTGTGCTGACGCGGCGTGATCTGCGCTGCAATGGACGGTGTCAGTTCGGCACCCCACCCGCGACATAAGGAATGATCGTGAGAGTGAGCGATACGGATACCGTCAAGCAATCGCCGCTACTACCGGCGGCGCCGCCCGCGGCAACCCCACCGCCCACTGTCATAGCGCCGCTCCCGGCGGACCGGTATGTCAATCGGGAACTCAGCTGGCTCGATTTCAACGCCCGCGTCCTCGCCCTCGCCGAGGACCATTCCCAGCCGCTGCTCGAGCGCGCCAAATTCCTCGCCATTTTCGCGTCGAATCTGGACGAGTTCTACATGGTCCGGGTGGCCGGTCTGAAGCGCCGCGCGGAAACCGGACTGTCGGTGCGGTCGGCCGACGGCCTGTCCCCCACCGAGCAGCTCGAGATGATCGCCGTCCGCACCCAGGAGATCGCCGAGCGCCATGCTCGCGTCTTCCTGGACCAGGTGCTGCCCGCGATGACCGCCGAGGGCATCGCCATCATCCGCTGGGCGGACCTGGAGGACACCGAAAGGCAGCGCCTCTCCGGATATTTCCAGGATCAGGTCTTCCCGGTGCTGACCCCGCTGGCGGTCGACCCGGCCCACCCGTTCCCCTATATCAGTGGCCTGAGCCTGAATCTCGCCGTGACGGTGAAGGATTCGGTCACCGGCGGCGAGCACTTCGCCCGAGTCAAGGTGCCCGACAATGTGGATCGCTTCGTCCGGGTCCGCCGGGTCGCGGCCGGCAACTTCGCCCCGGGCCGTGATTCCGCTGCGGCACAAGGCTCCTCCACGGCCGCCTTCCTCCCCATGGAGGAGCTGATCGCCGCGCATCTGGATCAGCTGTTCCCGGGAATGGAAGTGGTGGAACAGCATTCGTTCCGAATCACCCGCAATGCCGACCTGGAGGTCGAGGAGGACCGCGACGAGGACCTGCTGCAGGCCCTGGAGCGCGAACTCGCCCGCCGCCGCTTCGGATCCCCAGTGCGGCTGGAAGTCTCCGACGACATGACCGAGCACATGCTCGATCTGCTGCTGCGCGAACTCGACGTGGACCCGGCCGACGTCATCCAGGTGCCCGGCCTGCTCGACCTGTCCTGCCTGTGGCAGGTCTACGGTGTGGACCGCCCCATCCTCAAGGACGCCCCCTACGTCCCGGCCACCCCGCAGGCGTTCGGCGAACGTGAAACGCCCCGAAACGTTTTCGCCGCACTGCGCGAGAGCGACGTGCTGGTGCACCACCCCTACGACTCCTTCTCCACCAGCGTGCAGCGGTTCATCGAGCAGGCCGCCGCCGACCCGCAGGTACTGGCCATCAAGCAGACCCTGTACCGCACCTCGGGTGACTCCCCCATCGTCAACGCGCTCATCGGCGCCGCCGAGGCCGGCAAGCAGGTGGTCGCGCTGGTCGAGATCAAGGCCCGGTTCGACGAGCAGGCCAATATCAAATGGGCGCGGGCGCTGGAGCAGGCCGGCGTGCACGTGGTCTACGGCCTGGTCGGGCTCAAGACCCACTGCAAGACCTGCCTGGTGGTTCGGCGCGAGGGTGCCACCATCCGTCGCTACTGCCACATCGGCACCGGCAATTACAACCCGAAGACCGCGCGCCTGTACGAGGATGTCGGATTGCTCACGGCCGCACCGGAGATCGGCGCGGACCTCACCGACCTGTTCAACTCGCTGACCGGGTACTCGCGAAAGGCCAACTACCGCAACCTGCTGGTCGCCCCGACCGGCGTGCGCGCCGGCATCGTCGAGCGCATCGAGCGCGAGGTCGAACTGGCCGCCCAGGGCGAACCGGCACGAATCCGGCTGAAGGCCAACGCCATCGTCGACGAGCAGATCATCGATGCCCTCTACCGCGCCTCCCAGGCCGGTGTGTCGGTCGACATCGTGGTGCGCGGCATCTGCGGACTGCGTCCCGGGGTGGAGGGCATGAGCGAGAACATCCGGGTGCGCTCGATTCTCGGCCGCTTCCTGGAACATTCGCGTGTCCTGCACTTCCAGGCGCAGAACGAGTACTGGATCGGCAGCGCCGACATGATGCACCGCAATCTGGACCGGCGCGTGGAAGTGCTGGCGCAGGTGAAGGATCCGAAGCTGACCGAGCAGCTGGGCCGGGTATTCGACTCCGCGCTGCACCCGGCCACCCGCTGCTGGGTGCTGCAGGCCGACGGCAGCTGGGCCGCCCAGCCCGGCCCCGACGTCCCCGGCGATCAGATCCGCGATCACCAGGACTACCTGATGCGGCTGCGACGTCCGGATCGCCAGTGAGCCCGGCCCACTTCGATCCTGCCGCCGATTTCGCCGATCCCCGCGTCGCCGCCAATATTCTGGCGGCGGGCGCGGTGCTGTGGCGTCCAGCGGCGGATGGCGCGCTCGAGATCGCCCTGGTGCACCGGCCCAAATACGACGACTGGTCACTACCCAAGGGGAAAATGGATCCCGGTGAGACGCCGGTGATCACGGCCGTGCGCGAGGTGGCCGAGGAAACGGGCCTGAATTCGCGCCTGGGCCGCTATCTGGGCCACGTGACGTATCCGGTGACCGGGCATCGCAAGCTCAAGCGGGTGGACTACTGGGCCGCCCGGGTACTCGACGGGGAGTTCGAATCCAATCTCGAGGTCGACGTCCTGGACTGGCGCCGCCTCGACACCGTGATGGACGCCCTGTCCTATCCCATGGACCGCAGCATCGTCCGGAACTTTCTGCGCCAGCCCGCCGAAACCGCCACCCTGCTGCTGGTGCGGCATGCCAAGGCCGGTCGCAGCGACCGTTTCGCCGGTGACGACGAGCTGCGGCCGCTCGAAAAAGCCGGTCGCGCACAGGCTCGTGCCCTGGTGCCGAACCTGCTCGCCTTCGGCGCTGCCGAAATCGTCTCCGCCCCACCGGCCCGCTGTGTCCAAACCGTGACCCCGCTGGCGGAAAAGCTGGGTGTGGACGTGGAACTCGAACCGCTGTTCTCCGAATCCGGTTATGCGGCAGCACCCGATGCCGCCCTCAAACGCGCCCGCGACCTGGTCTCCGCCGACACCGTGCGGGTGATCTCGAGTCAGGGCAAGGTGATTCCGGATCTGCTGGAGTGGTGGGCCGCCGCCGACGGCATCAGCCTGCCACCGGCCCGTAACCGCAAGGGCAGCGTCTGGGTGCTGTCCTTCCACGACGGCCGCCTGATCGCGGCCGACCATCTCGACCGCGCTCTCACCCCGACCGATCTCCCCCGGGGCTGACGGCTTTCCGGCCCGTCGGCGGGCGTTTTTCCCCGCCGGCCGGCGGTCCGGCCCGCCGAGAACCCTTGGAACGAAGCCGTACCGGCCCCTGTCCGGCCGAATCCACCCGGCGCCCTGCCGATTTCCAGCGGGTGCCCTGCCGATTTCCGGCCCCCATCGAGCCCCCAACCCACCCGCACACATGCGAAACGGCCCGGCGATGCCGGGCCGTTTCACGTTTGTCCTGCTCGAAAACCCCCGTCAGCGACGGGTTGTGGCCTTGCTACCGGCGAGCGGTGCGCTTGGCCGCGGTCTTCTTGGCGGGAGCCTTCTTGGCCGTCTTCTTGGCAGTGGCCTTCGAAGCGGTGGCCTTGGTGGCCTTCTTTGCGACCGTGGTCTTCTTGGCAGCCGTGGCCTTGGCCGGGGTCTTCTTCGCGACCGTCTTCTTCGCCACCGTCTTCTTGGCCGTGGCCTTCTTGGCGGGCGCCTTCGAGGCGGCCTTCTTGGCCGTGGTCTTGGCCGGAGCCTTGGTGGCGGCCTTCTTGGCCGCCTTCTTGGCAGTGGTCTTCTTGGCGGTCGCCTTGCCCGAAACCGGGGCGGCCACACCGCGCTTCACGGCCGGGCCGCTCGAAGCGATCTTCTGCTTGCCGGCAATGATCGCCTTGAACTGAGCGCCGGGACGGAACGCCGGCACCGAAGTCGGCTTCACCTTGACGGTTTCGCCGGTGCGCGGGTTACGAGCAACCCGGGCGGCCCGCTTACGCTGTTCGAAGACACCGAATCCGGTGATGGTGACGCTCTGACCTTTGTTCACAGCACGCACGATCGTGTCGACCATCTGCTCGACTGCAGCAGTAGCGGTGCGCCTGTCAGTACCCAACTTCTCGGTCAGAACATCGATCAGTTCCGCCTTGTTCATTGAATCCTCCGCAGACTAATGGCCCGTCGTCGGACCGACTAGGTACCACGGTAAACCCTTTCCGGGCAAGAGTCTATGTGCCACGCGGAAATACATGACGCATGGCACACGCTCAGCTACCTGGTTTGAGGGGGTTCAGCTAACGCCCATCAATGATTACGTCTGCGAAATACGGGCCGGAATGGTGGCGGGTTTCCAAGTCGGCCTTGCGTTTTCGAACCGGTCGATCTCATCACTGTGCCGGAGAGTGAGCCCGATGTCGTCCAGCCCTTCCAGCAGGCGCCACCGGGTGTAGTCGTCAATATCGAACGGCAACACGACCGTTCCGGCCGACACGGTTCGCGCCTCGAGGTCCACCGCCAATTCCAAACCCGGCTGTTCCTCGAGCAACTTCCAGAGCAATTCCACATCGCTCTGCGCCATCCGGGCCGTCAGAAGCCCATCCTTGCCCGCGTTCCCGCGGAAGATGTCGGCGAAGCGAGACGAGATCACCACCCGGAACCCGTAGTCCTTCAAGGCCCAAACGGCGTGCTCACGTGAGGATCCGGTACCAAAATCCGGGCCGGCGACCAGCACACTACCCCGGTTGAAGGGCTCGGTGTTCAGAATGAAGTTCGGATCTGTCCGCCATGCCGCGAACAGGCCGTCTTCGAAACCCGTTCGGGTAACGCGCTTCAGATACACCGCCGGGATGATCTGGTCGGTGTCGACATTGGATCGGCGCAACGGAACGCCGATCCCCTTGTGGACCTTGAAGGCTTCCATCGGTGATTCTCCTGAGTCTGTGGGGGCAGCGGTATCTGGGCCGCTACCGGAATGTGATCAGTTCAGATCCGCAGGTGAGGACAGGGTTCCGCGCACCGCGGTGGCCGCGGCGACCAGCGGCGAGACCAGGTGCGTGCGACCGCCCTTGCCCTGTCGCCCTTCGAAGTTCCGGTTCGAGGTGGCGGCGCAGCGCTGACCGGGGGAAAGCTGATCCGGGTTCATACCCAGGCACATCGAGCATCCGGGCTGGCGCCATTCCGCGCCCGCGGCGGTGAAAATCTCGCCCAGACCCTCTTTTTCCGCCTGCAGCCGCACCCGCATCGAGCCCGGCACGATCAGCATGCGTACACCGTCCGCGACCTTTCGGCCCGTCAGAATGTCTGCGACCGCACGCAAATCCTCGATCCGGCCATTGGTGCACGAACCCACGAAAACCGTGTCCACGGCGACATCCCGCAGCGGGGTGCCCGGCCGCAGGTCCATGTACTGCAGCGCCTTCTCGGCGGCCGCGCGCTCGTTCTCGTCGAAAATCTGCTCCGGATCCGGCACCGAGTCGCCCAGCGGCGCACCCTGTCCCGGGTTGGTGCCCCAGGTGACGAAGGGGGTCAGCGCGGACGCGTCGATGTGGACCTCCGCGTCGAAAACCGCGCCCTCATCGGTCTTCAGGGCGTCCCAGGCGGCCACGGCGGCGTCCCAGTCCGCACCCTCGGGCGCGTGCGGGCGGCCCTTCAGGAACTCGTAGGTGACCTCGTCGGGCGCGACCATGCCCGCGCGGGCACCGGCCTCGATCGACATGTTGCACATGGTCATCCGGGCCTCCATGGACATGCCGCGCACCGCCTCGCCGCGGTACTCCAGCACATAGCCCTGGCCGCCGCCGGTGCCGATCTGCGCGATGACCGCCAGGATCACGTCCTTGGAGGTGACGCCCGCGGGCAGCTGCCCGTCGATATTGATGGCCATGGTCTTGAACGGGCGCAGCGACAAAGTCTGCGTCGCCAGCACGTGCTCCACTTCCGAGGTGCCGATGCCCATGGCCAGCGCGCCGAACGCACCGTGGGTGGAGGTGTGCGAATCACCGCACACCACCGTGGTTCCCGGCTGGGTCAGGCCCAGCTGCGGGCCCACCACGTGGACGATGCCCTGATCGAGATCGCCCATCGAGTGCAGGCGCACACCGAATTCCTCGCAGTTCTTGCGCAGCGTCTCGACCTGCAGGCGCGACACCGGATCCGCGATCGGCTTGTCGATGTCGACGGTCGGGACGTTGTGGTCCTCGGTGGCGATGGTGAGATCCGGGCGGCGCACCGGGCGACCCGCCGCACGCAGTCCGTCGAACGCCTGCGGGCTGGTGACCTCGTGCACCAGGTGCAGGTCGATGTAGATGAGGTCGGGTTCACGATTCGCGCCCTCGCCCGCGCCGCGGACGACGACGTGCTGGTCCCAGACCTTCTCCGCCAGAGTGCGTGGCCGGTCGGCCATAACTGCTCACCTCTCGATTGACATACCCACGCCCGGTGGTGTGCGCGGTGACTGGCGTCCGAGCTGGGAGCGGCTGGTTTGCATTTCCCAACATGCGAGACGCTAATATCGTTCTATGAGACAGCATAGCGGTATCGGGGTTCTGGACAAAGCGATGGCCGTCCTGCACGCCGTAGCCGAGCAACCCTGCGGCCTCAACGAGCTCTGCGCCCGCACCGGACTGCCCCGCGCCACCGCGCATCGCCTGGCCGTGGGCCTGGAAACCCACCGCATGCTGGCCCGCGACAGCCAGGGTCTGTGGCGGCCCGGCCCGGCCCTGTCGGAGCTGGCGACAACCGCCAGCGACCCGCTCCTCGACGCCGCCGCCACCATCCTGCCGCGCCTGCGCGAGATCACCGGCGAGAGCGTGCAGCTCTACCGGCGCGACGGCAATGCCCGCGTCTGCGTGGCCGCCATGGAACCGGCCGCGGGCCTGCGCGACACCGTGCCGATCGGGGCACGCCTGCCGCTCACCGCGGGCTCGGCCGCCAAAGTGCTACTTGCCTGGGCCGATCCCGAGTTGCAGCGCACGGTCCTGCCCGAGGCCGTCTTCGGTGAGCGGGCCTTGGCCGAGGTGCGGCGCCGCGGCTGGGCGCAGAGCGCGGCCGAGCGCGCGGCCGGCGTGGCCAGCGTGTCCGCGCCCGTGCGCGACGCCGCGGGCGGGGTGGTCGCGGCCGTCTCGGTATCCGGGCCCATCGACCGCATGGGCCGCCGGCCGGGCGCTCGCTGGGCGGCTGATCTGGTGGCCGCCGCCGACGCCCTCCACAAGCGCCTCTGACGGACTTTGCGGGCCCGGGCCAACCCCCGGGGTGGCCACTGCCGTCACGACAGCCCCACGGGTCGCTCAGCCACCCGACCGCAGTTGTTCGACTTCCCGACCGCAGCCCTCGCCGGATTCCGGCGGGGGCTGCGCTGGTTCGCGGGCCCGGATGCGCCGTTTCCAGGGCGGACCGCCGGCTTCGGCCGTGAGCCAGGTGGCAGGAAATGGCCACTGTGACTGCGCTCATACGCCGTAAATTACAGTCGGCCCATGGGAGTTAATCAACGCGCGCAGATCGTGATGTCCGAACAGGAGATCACAGAATTCATCGAGCGCAGCCGCATCGCCACCATGGCCACGCTGGGTGCCACGGGCGCACCGCATCTGGTCGCCATGTGGTACGCGGTGATCGACGGTGAGATCTGGTTCGAGACCAAGGCCAAGGCCCAGAAGACGGTGAATCTGCGCCGCGATCCGCGCGTCACCGTGATGCTCGAGGCCGGCGACACCTACGACCAGCTGCGCGGCATTTCCATCGAGGGCCGCGCGGAGATCGTCGACGACCCCGAGGCGCTGTTCAAGGTGGGAATCAGCGTCTGGGAGCGCTACACCGGGCCGTACAGCGACGAGGCCAAGCCGTTCGTGGAGGCCATGCTGAACAAGCGGGTGGCCGTGCGCGTGGTGCCCGAACGCACCCGCAGCTGGGATCACCGCAAACTCGGCCTGCCCGCCATGCCGCTGGGCGGCAGCACCGCTGGTCAGCAACCGTAGGCACCGCTGGTCGGCACCGTAGTCGGACAGAAAAGCGAAGGCCCCCAGCCGGTTGGCTGGGGGCCTTCGCTTTGTAGTCCCGACGGGATTTGAACCCGCGCTACCGCCTTGAGAGGGCGGCGTCCTAGGCCGCTAGACGACGGGACCAGGATGAGATTTCGGCAGACTTTGCGGTCCGCCGAAGCTTCTCGAATTCGAGAGCCGAAGCTCTCGCAGCTGGGGTACCAGGACTCGAACCTAGAATGGCTGAACCAGAATCAGCTGTGTTGCCAATTACACCATACCCCATTGACCTGGGCTTTCGGGTTCCTCCCGGGGGAAGCTCCCGACCGCGTTCCGGCCGAGAAGAAGATTAGCAGCATCCCCCGGTGGATACACAAACCGGCTGGTCAGGGGCCGGTTTGTGCATCATTTCGGATTACCTGCGGGCCTTCGGAACCGATCTCAGGCGGTCCCGGCGAGCGCGGACCGCATGCGGTCCATGGTGAGCTCGCGGCCCAGCAGTTCCAGCGACTCGAACAGCGGCGGGCTGATATGGGATCCGGTCACCGCCACGCGCACGGGCGCGAAGGCCTTGTTCGGCTTGAGACCCAGTTCGTCGATGAGCGCGGCTTTGAGCGTCTCTTCGAGGGACGCGACGGTCCATTCCGAAACGCCTTCGAGGGCTTTCACCGCCGTCTGCAGCACCGGAGCGGCATCGGGGCCCAGATTCTTTTTCTCCGCGGCGGGGTCGATGGCGAACTCCTCGGGCTTGATGAAGAGGAACTTCAGCAGATCCCAGCCATCGCCGAGCACCTTGATCCGGGTCTGCACCAGATCGGCTGCGGTTTCGAACAGCTTCTCGTCGATCTCGGCGCCGATATGGCCGTGTCCGGTAAGGAACTCGCGCAGCCGGTGAGCAAAATCACCGGGAGTCAGCATCCGAATATGTTCGGCGTTCAGTGCATCGGCCTTCTTCTGGTCGAATCGAGCCGGATTCGAATTCACCTTCGAGATATCGAACGCTTCCACCATCTCGGTCATCGAGAACAGGTCATGATCATCGGCGATGCTCCAGCCGAGCAGCGCCAGATAATTCAGCAAACCCTCGGGAATGAACCCGCGGTCGCGGTGATGGAAGAGATTCGACTCCGGATCGCGCTTGGACAACTTCTTGTTGCCCTGGCCCATCACGAAGGGCAGGTGACCGAACTCCGGGGTGAACTCCGCGACGCCGATTCGTTTCAGCGACTCGTAGAGCGCGAGCTGCCGCGGGGTGGAGGACAGCAGATCCTCACCGCGCAGCACGTGGGTGATCTTCATCATGGCGTCGTCGACCGGGTTGACCAGCGTATAGAGCGGATCGCCATTACCGCGGGTGAGCGCGAAATCGGGAACCACGCCCGCGCGGAAGGTGGTTTCGCCGCGCACCAGGTCGTTCCAGGTGAGGTCCTGGTCGGGCATGCGCAGGCGGACCACCGCGGGGCGGCCCTCGGCCTTGTAGGCGGCGATCTGCTCGGCGGTCAGGTCGCGGTCGAAGTTGTCGTAGCCGAGCTTGGGATCGCGACCGGCGGCCCGGTGCCGGGCCTCGACTTCCTCAGGGGTGGAGAAGGATTCGTAGGCCTCCCCCGCAGCCAGCAGTCGCTGCACCACATCGAGATGAATGTCACGCCGCTGCGACTGCCGGTACGGGCCGTAGGGGCCGCCGACCTCGGGGCCCTCGTCCCAGGTCAGGCCGAGCCAGCGCAGGGCGTCGAGGATGGCGTTGTAGGACTCCTCGGAATCGCGTGCGGCGTCGGTGTCTTCGATGCGAAAGACGAAGGTGCCGCCGTGGTGGCGCGCGTAGGCCCAGTTGAACAGGGCAGTACGGACCAGACCCACATGCGGTGTGCCGGTGGGTGACGGGCAGAAACGAACCCGGACGTCAGTCATGGCTCTCTTTCGTTCAGCGTTTGGCGGCAACGGGATTGGAGAGGGTGCCGATGCCGGAGACGGTCACCGACACGGTCTGGCCGGCCTGCAGCGGGCCGACGCCCTCCGGGGTGCCGGTGAGGATGACATCGCCGGGGAGCAAGGTCATTACGGCGGTGACCCACTCGATCAGCTTCGGAATATCGTGCAGCAGAAGTGAAGTGCGGCTGCGCTGCTTCACCTGGCCGTCGACCTCGGTGACGATCTCCAGATCCGAAGGGTCCAGCGCGGTCTCGATCCACGGGCCGAGCGGGCAGAAGGTGTCGTAACCCTTGGCGCGGGTCCACTGGCCGTCGTGGCGCTGCTGGTCGCGGGCGGTGACGTCATTGGCGACGGTGTAGCCCAGGATCACCTCGTTGGCGCGGGCGGCGGACACGTCCTTGCAGGGGCGGCCGATGACGATCGCCAGTTCGCCCTCGTAGTCGACCTGAGAAGAGCTGGGCGGCAGGATGATCGGGGCGTTGGGGCTCTGGATCGAGGTGCTCGGCTTCATGAAGATGACCGGGTCGGCCGGGGCCGGGCCGCCCATTTCCTCGGCGTGCGCGGCGTAGTTCTTGCCGATGCAGATCACCTTGCTGGCGAGGATCGGGGCCAGCAGGCGCACATCGGCCAGCGGCCAGCTGCGACCGGTAAAGGTCGGGTTGCCGAACGGGTGTTCGGCGATCTCCCGGACGACGGCGTCGGAACCGTCTCCTTCGATGCTGACGAAAGCGACTCCATCTGGGCTGGCAACTCGACCTAGGCGCATGGTTGGCATCCTATCGACCGGCCTCGACCTGCCCGAACGCGCCCGGCCACGGGGCGGGACGGAGGCCCGGGACGACGGCGGACCGGGCGCGGGCGAGGCCGCAGGGAGGGGTGGCATCCCGGCTCGCATCGCCAGGATCCGAATGTGGAAAGCCCTTATACACAAGCGAACTCGGCTGTCGAAGATGGACTCACAAGATCAGCGCGCGGTGTGAGCAAACTGACAGCTCGTCCCGGAAATCGCCTTGCGCATCAGGTGTACCGTCAGACCGGATGTTCACACAGTAGGACATCTATTCCATATAGTGAGACAGAGGTGAGGGTCATGGCCACCGTGACACAGATTGGCACGACACGACGGTGGACCATGCTGGCGCTCGGCGTCTTCGCCCAGAGCTCCAGCGCCGCGCTGGTGCACGGCACCGCCTTCCTGCTGCCCGCACTGACCCAGCGCGGAATGCCGCTGGCCACCGCCGGTCTGCTGGTCGCCATGCCCACCGTCGGCCTGGTCAGCACGCTGATCGCGTGGGGCTGGATCGTCGATCACGTGGGCGAGCACAAGGCCCTGGTGGCCGGTCCCGCGCTGATGTTCGCGGCGGGCGCGGCGGCGGCGACCGTCTCGAACTATGTTGCGCTGGGTGCATTGCTGTTCCTGGCCGGGGCCGGCGCGGGCAGCACCAATGCCGCCAGCGGGCGGGTCATCGTGGGCTGGTTCCCGCCGGATCAGCGCGGGATGGCCATGGGCATCCGGCAGGCCGCCCAGCCGCTGGGCGTGGCCGTCGGCGCCATGACCATCCCGGCCGTCGCTGCGGCACACGGGTTCTCGATGGCCGTCCTGGTCCCCGCGGCCATGGCGGGCGCGGCCGCCATCGGCTGCCTGTTCGGGATCGTGGATCCGCCGCGGCCCGAATCCGCCGGGGGCGCAGGGCGTCTCGCCAACCCCTACCGCGGAGACTCCACGCTGTGGCGGATCCACGGAGTGTCGATTCTGCTGGTGATCCCGCAGGCCACCATCTGGACCTTCGGCCTGCTGTGGCTGCACCGGGATGTCGGTATGTCGCTGCCGACGGCGGCCGCGTTGGTCACGGCCACCCAAATCCTGGGCGCGGGAGGGCGAATCGGCGCGGGGATCTGGTCGGATCGGGTGGGCAGCCGGTTGCGACCGCTGCGCACGGTGGCGGTCGCGGCAGTAATCTCCATGTCCGCCTTGGCCGTAGCGGCCTGGACGCACCAGTGGTGGGCGGCCGTTCCGATTCTGGTCGCGGCCTCGGTCATCACGGTGGCCGACAACGGCCTGGCCTTCACGGCGGTGGCAGAGATTGCCGGTCCCTATTGGTCGGGTCGCGGGCTGGGTATCCAGAACACGGGCCAGAACCTGGCGGCGGCCGTGATCGCCCCGGCCTTCGGCGCATTGATCACCGCGGCCGGTTTTCCGATCACCTACCTGCTGGCGGCGGTGGTGGCGCTGGCGGCAGTCCCGTTGGTGCCCAGGGGTTCCCGGTGACCGGCTGATCACCGGCAAATCCGGAAGGGCTGTGCCCGTTAAATTTTCGCATCCGAATTCAAATGTGCGATATGCCTCACTGGCCCAGGAGGTTTCAACGAAACCCCTCTCAGGATTACATTTCGGCGACGGGGAGGGAACGGACGAAGCGTGTGAAGTAGTCGGGTTTCGACGATTCGCCGGGTGGTACGGACCGGCGAATCACCTTGTCGGGCTCGATATCCGGCCATGAACCAAGGAAAAGCCCCCGTTCCCGCGGTCGCGGGAACGGGGGCTTGACCGTGGAACGCTAGAGCGAGGCGGCGATCCGGTCGCCGACCTCGACGGTCGAGGCGGCGCCCGAGCGCGACGCCAGATCCTTGGCGACGGCGGCCTCGATGCGGGCGGCCTCTTCGGCCTTGCCGAGGTGGTTCAGCAGCAGGGACACCGAGAGGATCGCGGCGGTCGGGTCGGCCTTGGACTGGCCCGCGATGTCCGGGGCCGAACCGTGCACCGGCTCGAACATCGACGGGTTGGTGCCCGAGGCGTCGATATTGCCGGAGGCGGCCAGGCCGATGCCACCGGAGACGGCCGCGGCCAGGTCGGTGATGATGTCGCCGAACAGGTTGTCGGTGACGATCACGTCGAAGCGGCCCGGGTCGGTGACCATGTGGATGGTGGCGGCATCGATGTGCTGGTAGGCGGTTTCGATGTCCGGATACTCCGCGCCGACCTCGGCGACCGTGCGCGACCACAGCGAGCCGGCGAAGGCCAGCACATTGTTCTTGTGCACCAGGGTCAGATGCTTGCGGCGCTTGCGGGCGGTCTCGAAGGCGTAGCGGACCACGCGCTCGACGCCGAAGCGGGTGTTGGTGGAGACCTCGGTGGCCACCTCGTGCGGGGTGTTGACGCGGATCGCGCCGCCGGTGCCGGTGTAGGGGCCCTCGGTGCCCTCGCGCACGACCACGAAGTCGATGTCCGGGTTGGCCGCGAGCGGGCTGGTGACGCCCGGGTACAGCTTGGACGGGCGCAGGTTCACGTGGTGGTCCAGCTCGAAGCGGGTGCGCAGCAGCAGGCCGCGCTCGAGCAGACCGCTCTGCACCGACGGGTCGCCGATGGCGCCCAGCAGGATGGCGTCGTGCTGCTTGAGCTCCGGAATGACATTGTCCGGGAGGATCTCGCCGGTGGCATGGAACCGCTTGGCTCCCAGGTCGTATTCGGTCTTCTCGACACCGGGCACCACTACGTCGAGCACCTTGAGGGCTTCGGCGATGACCTCGGGACCGATACCGTCGCCCGGAATGACAGCCAGTTTCATGAAATCCATGCTCCGTTCGATAACGCGCGGGTGATCCTCTCCGCGCTGGCAGGAGAGTCACCGGCCACCATAGCGGGTACGCCCGCAACCCCTTTCACCAGGGCGAATCGCTCCCAACCAGTGGGATCACCGGCCGCTCGCACCGGGTCGCGCCGGCTGGCTACGGCACGTGGGCTAGAGCCGAATTCCCGCGCGGCGGCACTCCTGTCGCACGCGCAGGGAGAGAGCGTCCTGCTGCCCCGCCACCGTCCGGCACCATTCCTGCGCCTGCGCGCCACACGCCCGCTGCTGCTGGCCACCCATCGTCCCGGCGGAAAGCACTGCGACACAACCATTCTCGGAGCGCGAGTAATCCGGCCGATGATCGAACACAGCCCACGCCGCCACCCCCGCCACGATGAGCGCGACGACGACAGCGCTGCCGATCAGCAGATTGCGCCGCTCCCGCGCGGACAGCGGCTCGGTCGGCGGCGTCTTTCCTCGCATTTGTCAATCATGACGGCGTCGGTAGTGTTCGGCGGATGTTCGACAATCTCCGACTCGAGCGCAAACTTCATCGCCTGGAACGCAAGATCGATCTCATCATCGAGCATCTGGGTATCGCAGATCCGGGCAGCGTCATCGACTACACCGCGATCGACGCTCTCCTGCAGCGAGGCAAGAAGATCCAGGCCATCAAGCTGTACCGGGACCAGGACCCGACGGCCGGCCTGGCCGAGGCGCGCGACGCGATCGAAGCCCGGGATCGGCGACCGGGTCACTGATACTTCCCCTCGAACGCATCGGGCCCCTTCCACTGTCCGTGGAAGGGGCCCTCATCGCACTGCGCGCGGCCGATCTCAGTCCAGGCTGACCAGGGCGACCTTGGCCGCGCCGACGGCCTCGGCGATGGCGGTCTGGACGTCGGCCGGGACCTCCTTGTTGACGCGGAGGACGACGGTGGCGCCCTCCTGGTCCAGGTCCTGAGTGAGCTGGGCGGCGAGGATGTCGATGCCCGCGTCGCCGAGCTTGGTGGCCAGGCGGCCGAGCTGACCGGGCTTGTCCTCGTAGGCGAGGACGGCCAGGTTCAGGCCCTCGGCGCGCATGTCGTAGTTGCGGCCGTTGATGTTGACGATCTTCTCGACCTGGGCGGGCTCGGTCAGGGTGCCGGCCACGTTCAGGGTGCGGCCGTCGCCGAACACGGCGCGCAGGTCGACCAGGCTGCGGTGGGTCGGGCTCTCGCTGTGGGTGGTGACGGAGGCCTCGAGGCCGCGCTCCTTGGCCAGCGACGGGGCGTTGACGAAGGTCACCGAGTCCTCGATGAGGGCCGAGAACACGCCGCGCAGAGCCGAGAGCTCGAACACCGCAACGTCTTCCGAGGACAGCTCGCCGCGCACCTGGACCTCGATCGAGACCGGCAGCTCGTCGGCGAGGGCGCCCAGCAGCGCGCCCTGCTTGCGGACGATGTCCAGCCACGGGGCGACGATCTCGTTGACCGCGCCACCGGTGACGTTCACCGCGCCGGGCACGAACTCGCCGGCGAGGGCGAGCTGCACGGACTTGGCGACATCGGTGCCGGCGCGGTCCTGGGCCTCGGCGGTGGAGGCGCCCAGGTGCGGGGTCACCACGACCTGCGGCAGGTTGAACAGCGGGCTGTCGGTGGACGGCTCGGTCTCGAAGACGTCGATACCGGCGGCACGCACGTGGCCGGAGTTGATGGCGTCGGCCAGGGCCTGCTCGTCGATCAGACCGCCGCGGGCGGCGTTGACGATGATGACGCCCTTCTTGGTCTTGGCGAGCGTCTCCTTGTTCAGCATGCCCTTGGTCTCAGGAGTCTTGGGCAGGTGAATGGAGATGAAATCGGCGCGCTCGAGCACCTCGTCCAGGGTCAGCAGCTCGATGCCCAGCTGGGCGGCGCGGGCCGGGGAGGTGTAGGGGTCGTACGCGACGACCTTGGTCTCGAAGGCGGCGAGACGCTGCGCGAACAGCTGGCCGATGCGGCCCAGGCCGATGACGCCGACGGTCTTGCCGAAGATCTCGACACCATTGAACTTGCTGCGCTGCCAGGTGTGCTCGCGCAGGGTGGCGTCGGCGGCCGGGATCTGGCGGGCGGCCGAGAGCAGCAGGGTGACGGCGTGCTCGGCGGCGGTGTGGATGTTGGAGGTCGGCGCGTTGACGACCATGACGCCGCGCTCGGTGGCCGCGGGCACGTCGACATTGTCGAGGCCGACGCCGGCCCGGGCGACGATCTTGAGGTTCTTGCCGGCCTCGAGCACCTCGGCATCGACGGTGGTGGCCGAACGGACCAGCAGCGCATCGGCTTCCGGCACGGCCGCGAGCAGCTCGGGGCGGTTGGGGCCATCGACCCAGCGCACCTCGACACCGTCGCCGAGCGCGTCGACGGTCGACTGGGCGAGCTTGTCGGCGATCAGAACAACAGGACGGCCTGCTTGGCTCACGGTGGGGTACTCCTGAGGAAGGGTTCCGGGATTTACGGGCGTCAGCTTAATCGGCTGGGATCCGAGGCGTTTTACCGCCTGGTAGGCAACTGCCATCAAACCTGTGAACTGCGGGTTTACCAAAGCCGGTGTCGGGGATCCAGGAACCGCGTCGGTTCCGGCGTCCAGCCGTCGCCCAGGAAGTGCTCACGGGTGGCGAGCAGCGAGGCGCCCGCCACCGGATGGTGGTCGGCGACCACGAACATGCCCGCACCTCGGGGTGCGCCTCGAACAGGTGGTTGTAGAAGCACTCGACGGCCTGCGGCCCGACCACGTCGACCTGCTGCCAGCTCGACTGCAGCGCTTCGATATTCACGGCGACAGCCCCAGTTCCGTTCTCGCGTGGATCTTTCCGATGCGTGACGTCCAGGCCGCGGCCCTCGGCAACGATCTCGCCGCCTCACCAGCC
The DNA here is from genome assembly GCF_044766925.1 of Nocardia sp. NPDC101769. Taxonomy (NCBI): domain Bacteria; kingdom Bacillati; phylum Actinomycetota; class Actinomycetes; order Mycobacteriales; family Nocardiaceae; genus Nocardia; species Nocardia sp. NPDC101769. The sequence continues at coordinate 123,129 of NZ_JBIWMX010000027.1, forward strand.
GGTGTGTCGGCGGCCCGGTCCGCGGCGGCGACCATGATGTCGGCCACGGCGCAGGCGAACATGAGGCATTGCCGGGAAGGTGTCTCAGCGAAAGTGCGACCTCGACTTTCGGCCGACTTTGAGCGAATTGCGCGCTCGTGAGGAAGAAATCAGGCGTTGAGACGCCGAATGCGGATAGCCGAAAGCCCGGCGTCGGAGCTACGGAGTCCGAGCCGGGCTTTCGAAAGTCGAGTAATCGACGTCAGCAGTTCCTAGCGGCCGAAAGAGCCGGTCCACAGGGTGGAAAGGATGCCGTGCAGCGCGGCCGAACCGGTGTCGAGCAGGCCGTTGAGGGCGGCGGAACCGGTGTCGATGATAACGGGGATCATGAAAATACCTCTTCTGAATTCCGTACGAACTTTCTGACATGAAGCCTATCGGGTCGGTTTCACGGCCCGTTACGAGGGATTTACGTTATGTGACCGGCGTCACGCAATCCGGATTCTGTGTCCTCATTCATATGAGTGTCGAATTCCCGCCATATAACGCGGCTATCACGCCCCTATTTCTGGGGGCCTTGGCGCGAGGAAAACGCGTGGACCAGCGGGATCCCGGGCGCTACCGTCGACCGCCATGACCCTGCGCTCGATCCCCGCCTCCATGAACCCGGCGGTGGTCGCCACGATCGACGGCGAACTGGACCGGATCGTGCGTGAACACCGCGTCGACGTGCTGCTCGCCATCGAGAGCGGCAGCCGAGCCTGGGGCTTCCCCTCCCCCGACTCGGACTACGACTGCCGCTTCGTCTACCTCCGGCCACTGGACGGCTACCTCACCCCCTGGCCCGGTCGCGATGTCATCGAGACCCCATTGGTGGGCTTACTCGATGTCAACGGCTGGGACCTCGTGAAGGCGCTGCGGCTGCTGGTGAACGGGAATGCGGTCCTCATCGAATGGCTGATGTCGCCGATCGTCTATCGCGGTGACGCGCAATTCCGGGCCGAATTGCGAGCCCTGGCCGACGAAGTCGCCGACCGCAACCGGGTGGCCCGGCACTACCTGCATCTGGGCCGCCGGCAGTGGCGTCTTTTCGACACCAATCGTTCGTTGAAAAAGGTGTTCTATTCACTGCGGCCGGCCATGGCATTGCGCTGGCTCCACGAACACCCGGATATGGCGGTGGCGCCGATGCATTTGCCGACACTGATCGACGAATGCGACCTCCCCTATGATTTCACTACAGCCGTGAAAGAACTGACAGAATTGAAATCCCGCACCCGAGAAATGGGCGCCGGACGCGTTCCCGAACCGATCGCGTTGTTCATCTCCACCGAGTTCGAGCGAGCAGCCGCGGAATTCGTCGGGGACGACCCGGCCCACCGGCAACATGCGCAGGCTCTATCGGCGGAATTCTTCCAGCGTCGGCTGCGCGGCTGAAAGAAACCCTCCGAGCATCACGCAGCGGCGGCCGCCCCGATCACCTCGGGACGACCGCCGCGATTCGTGTTCGGCCGGAGGCCGCGATGCGTGTTCGGGCCAGAGGCCGCGTCTCAGTAGTCGGCTCCCGCGATGACCCGCACGGCCAGCGCCTCGGGCCCCGGCTTGGTGCGCCGCACCTCGAACTCGACCCGCTGCCCCTCCACGAGCGACCGGAAGCCCTCGCCCTCCACCGCGGTGTACTCCACGAACACGTCCGGCCCGCCACTGTCCGGGCTCAGGAACCCGAATCCCTTTTCGCTGTCGAACCACTTCACCGTGCCGTTGGCCATTACCAAACTTTCTCGAACCGACCGGACTCCCACGTCCCCGCGCGTGCCGCGGTCCATGGTGTCACGCCCCCGGCCCACACGGTCGGCCGCCACGCCCGCCAGGGCCGCTCCCGCAGCCACGACCAACCCACACGGCCTACCTCCCTATCGAATCTCCCTGCCCCGACGTATCACTCACCCGCCTACCCCGACCGCCGATTCACCTCGAATTCCATACATCGCCGCTCCCGCGCCCGGCGACCCGCATCGGCCAGATCAGGGAGCTCTGAGCGAGGCGATCCCAAATCTCCGCACCGAGAGTTCCTCGAGCTTGGTTCGCCGCAAGGTGGCCGGATTGCGGCCACCGCGAGTCGCGTTCACGCGCATCGTCTTTCGCGATCCTGCCGCCGCAGGTGCCCGGGCCGGCCCTTCTTCGGCCCGGGCACCGCGCCCCGCATCGCGCACTGCCGCGTCACGCGGGCCGTGCCCCTCCGGCCCGGCGCTGACAATGCGGCGCGGGTGGCTCACCCGGGGTCGCTGGAGGCCAGGGAGCTGGTGAAGGTAATTCGGGCGAATCTCCTCGGTGCGAGCTTCCTGATCTTTGGTTTCCTCAGCCGGCGCGCATGTTTCGGGGTGGGGTGTCCTCGTCGGCTTCGGGATCTCGCATGGCGTAGACGTGTTCGAGGAAGTCGCGGTGGGCTCGGAGGGTGGCGTCGAGGAGTTCGCGCCAGGTGCGGCGGTCCACTCGCTGGTCGCTGACCAGGGAGGAGAGGGACGCGGGGCCGAGCCTGTCGATGTGGTCGACGATGAAAGTCAGGCGGCGGCGCGGGAATTGGGCGCCGATGCGCGGGTTTTCGTCGAGGAAGTGGTCGAGCTCGTAGAGGTAGTTGACGGCGCGGTTGTACTCCTCGTCGGTGAGGTGGTAGTCCATGCGCTTGATCTCGACGATCCAGAGTTCACCGGAGTCGTGCAGCAGGACGAAGTCGGGTTCACGCTTCTCGCTGCCGATGGACGTGGTCACCAGCGGGGTGCCGAATTTCTGTGCGTACCAGCGTTCGAAGCTGGCTCGCACACGTTTGAGGGATTCGTTCATGCCCAGCGGGGTCCACTCGGGGGCGAGCAGCCACGGGGCGGATTCGATGAGCTCCTGGAAGGGGCGTTCCAGCGAGCGGCGGTCGTCGATGAGCGAGCGCAGCCGGTTCACCACGGCGACACGCTCACTGGCGATCTGACCCAGCGAGTAGATCTCGGCCACCCGGGCCCGCTCGAACAGCGCGACCACCACGTCCAGTGCGGGATCGGCGTCCTCGGCGATCTCCTTGAGGGTGTCGAGCAGGCTGCGCTGCGGGCCCAGCGACAGCGCCAGCCGCAGCATGTTCTCGATGTGCGCGGGATCGTCCATCGAGGCACGATCCTTGTGCGCCACCAGGATTCGCGCCGCATCCAGGACGGAGTCGCGGAACACCCGGTCGCCGGGCGCGATGGCGTCGAGGGTTTCGTGGATACGGGAGCGCTCGACGAACTCCTCCCAGACCCGGCGGCGGATGGATTTCTCACCGAGCCTGCCGATCTCCTTGATCAGCGCCCGCCCCCACTGCGCGAGCGCCTCGCCGCGCGGGGAGCTCCACATGATGTCCTGGCGGTCGGAGCGGACGAGATCGTCGTCATCGTCGAGCCAGTCGACGTGGATCGCGCCGACCAGATAGGAGCGCAGTTTGAATTCCCCGGTGAATCCGGAGGAAATACCGAAATCCCGCGTCTGCGCGACGATCTTGCCGCGCGCGTAAATGCGGACCCCGGCCATCGCCTCGTCGCGGTACGGCTGTTTCGAGTAGGCGATCCAGCCCGTCACCGGCAGGAATTGCCGCCCGAACCGCACCGGCACCCGGCCCGCGTCGATCCGGGTCTCCTCCATGACGTCGATGGGCAGCTGGCTGAGAATGAAGCTCTCCGGGCCGATGGCATTGCGCACCTCCACCCGCCAGTCCGCGCGTTCGATGCCGAAACGCGCCGCCAGCTGCCGGTTCAGCTCGGTCCCCGAATTCACCCGCTTGCGAAAAAAATTCCGCAGAATGATGGTGGTGCCCCGTTGGGAGGTGAAGGTGCCGTCCAGGCGGCCCGGGCGGGGGAAGTAATCGCTCTCGGTGTCCGAGAGCATGTCGTCGAGGTCCATTACGATGTGGGAGACGATCCAGCCCAAGGGGGTTCGGTCCTCATCCTGGCTGCCGGCCGTGATCACCTCGATGGTGCGGCAGATGCCGAAGGCGGCCAACTTCCCAATTCCCTTGCGCCCCATCACCGGTCGCCGCCGTTCCCGGGACAGATCGGACCCGGTGCGCACGCGCCGGTCGGATCCGACCATCAGATAGTGCTCGTTGATCTCCTCCGCGGTCATCCCGTGCCCGTTGTCGGAGACGACGATCTCGTACGCCGGTTCGTCTACGGCCCTGATGGTTCCGGCCAGCATCGCGCCCCACGGCAGCACGACCTCCACCTCGGTGGCGTCGGCGTCGTAGGAATTGGCGATGAGTTCGGCCAGAACCGCCGAAACCCTGTCGTAGAGCCGGATGCCGAGTTTGTCGATCGCCAGTCGGCTGATGCGCATCGTGTACTTGTGGTCGTCGCGATCATGCGCGCCCACACGCACTTCCGGATACATGTCAGGCCCCCATTGCCCTACCGGCAGCCTTCGTTCAGCTACCTCTGAATTCGATGCAACGCCGATTGGTTAACAGCAGGCTGAACATTTACCGACCGCTTAGTCACGGTGTGATTCCAGGATTCACCAACCGATCGCCCACGGCAACGGCAAGGTCTCGGTTACCTCCGCGAGTGTGCAAGCGCCGTTTGGTATCCCACCGCGGGGCCTTCTCACACCGCCTCACGATCTCCTCAT